>JBFLZA010000077.1:0-18508 GCA_040756535.1 Cyanobacteriota bacterium | reverse complement strand
GGGAATCTTGTCCACCCGATACTGCAATTAACACACGTCGCTGCGTTGCCAACAGCTGTCGTTGCCGCAGCGTTTGATGTAGCTTTGCATGAAGCCGCGTCCAGTTCGGACGATCAGACATAGTTAAACAATCAGCAACTAGCTGTCAGCAAAAAGTTTTGGCGTAGGGCAGGGAATAGGGATTGAAACTCATTAGAGCAAGGCTTGAGATCAACACTCTAATTAATTGCCCTATCTATTTCCACTACTGATTGTTCTGCCAACTCGGCTGGTTTATGTCTTGCCAGACATCATCCAAGAGTGAATCAGTGTTCTCATCTTCTAAATCATTGCCAAAGGAAATGTCCTCGAACTGAAACTCATCCTCCCCGCTAGCCGACATTTCGCCGAAGTCCAAGTCATCCTCCCCGCTAGCCGACATTTCGCCGAAATCCAAGTCATCCTCACTGTCTGACATTGCGCTCAAATCTAGCAAGTCATCGTCATTGGCTGTTGGTGTATCTACCTCTTCTAACTCTTGCTCAATACTTTCAGAAATTTGATCAAACTCATCATCGAATGCGCTTGACATTTCAGCCATGTCTAATTCCTCCCCAGGAGGAGGCATCACGATGACTTGTTCTTCCATCTCGACATACATGGCGATTGGCTCTTCTTGATCCATATCCCAATCGCTGACTTCCGAAGGGGTTTCCAGATCAAATTCATCCTCAATGCTAGTTAGAGGTTCTTCTTCTAGTCCCACAACCAAATTACTAGCTTCCGAAGACGTTTCTAGGTCGAACTCATCCTCCAAGTCGGTTGGTGCTTCGTCAAAATCTATATCATCTGAAACATCGACTGGAGACGCTTCAGGAGCAAAATCTTCATTCCAGCTATCTGCTGCTGCTGCGGTCTCTTGGCTTGCCTCCTCAGAATCTAGGGGGCGGAATTCCAGATTAATTCTTACCTTTCCTTTTTGCCAGCCATTTGCCGAATATCTCAAGACCTCACAAGGGATACCCTCTTCACTAAACCAGGCATCCTTTTGTTGAGTCCAGCCACTGATCGCATATTCTAGCTGGGTTTTGATGGCTTCTTCCAATTCGCCAACCCTGAACGTGCGATGCCCGATTAAAAGTTGAAATGACTCATCGACTGAAAGAACTTCACCAGTAGCAAGTGGCTCAAACTGATTATCCACGCCGTTTTTCCCCGATTATCTTTGTAGTTTTTTCCAGTAGTAGTCAGGCAAGGGTTAACAGCTGGTACCTTTTGGCGCGATTGGCTTAATTTCCAACCAAAAGAACGTTGAACAAAGAAGTCAGGAGTCAGGAGTACCGAGTCAGGAGATTTGATCAAAGAGAGGCTCAATTGAGCGTCTTTCTCTTGTTGGGACAATCTCAGCAATTCGGAATTCTGTATTCTGCCTTCTGAATTCTTCTATTGAACGCTTAGAAAAACCAGCCGTAGGAATGTAATCCTTTACCCAGCAGATTCACCCCAAGATAGCAAATCCAGACTACGATAAATCCAGTTGCGGCTAAAATCGCCGGCCGCCGCCCTTGCCAACCCCGAGTAATACGGGCATGGAGATAGGCGGCAAAAACCAACCAGGTAATTAATGCCCAAGTTTCCTTGGGGTCCCAACTCCAGTACGATCCCCAAGCTTCATTAGCCCAAACGGCACCAGCAATAATCCCAATGGTGAGTAGAGGAAATCCCAGTCCTATCACACGATAGCTAATATTGTCGAGAGTATCGGCAAGGTTCAGGCGTTGCATAGACAGAGTGGGTGCAGTGGCTAGTTCTGAGGTTGGTGACTCGGAAGTGCTAGCCAGATTGAGAACTGCCGTATTTCCCCCAGAACCATTGCTTTCTACCGAACTCGCTAGGGTTGAAGGATTGCTGAGGATAACGGGTGTGGTGAGCATCTGCTTTTCACCGTTTCGTTGTAGCTGATAGGAGACACGAGTACTCGTTTCGTCCTTACTGCGATAAGCACCTGTACCAACGGAACTGCCGCGAAGCTCGACATTCTGACCCCGAGTGACAATTAAAAAGGCGATCGCTAGTAGCGAACCCACCATTAATGCTGCATAACTGAGCATCATCACACTGACGTGCATCATCAACCAATTGGATTTTAGAGCGGGTACCAGAGGTTCTGAAACCTGCATTTCTGAGGGTAGCGACAGTGCTGCAAAAGCGGTGATACCCATTGCTATCGGTGCTGTAGCAACCCCTACCAGCCGACTGCGGCTCATATTTTCGGCAATCAGATGAACGGTGGTAATCCCCCACGTCAGGAAAAAGAGAGATTCGTAAAGATTGCTTAAGGGAAAGTAGCCTGCCTCTAGCCATCGGGCACCGAGTAAAGCGGCAATACAGAGGTTAGCGATCGCCATACCTGCTGTAGATAAGGCGGACAAATAGGGAATCGCCGGAAAAGCAGCTCCTACCCAGTACATTAACATCGTCACTAAAAGGACGAGGAAGGAAGTATTATCCAAGTTGTTCTGGAGTTCAACCAGATTCATAAACTTTTCTCTCTACTGAATTTTTGAAAATCAAATTATTGCCGCGTCATTATTATCCTATCGATTCTGTTAGCTTTAAAGCTTCTTCAAAGGAGTTGCTGCAAACCTTAGAGTATATCTCTCTATTGACTCTAGTTTAGTAATATAGTAAAAATCTACAGAATTTCCTGATAGTTAAAAATCAGGGAACTATTGTCTCCATTGACACTCCCACGACTCCGCTTGCGCTCAAGTCGTGGAATTCTCCCGTCTAGCCCAGTCAGAGGTAGTATCGAACAGAGACAGTTGCACATACTCTCCTCTCCCTCTGGCTGTATTCATGGAGTTAGGCTCAACCGTTTCTGGTTGAACTAAGACACAGTCTTGGGGATTGTCAAAAGCCCCGTCCCTTGGAACCTGTAGCTCCAAGGGACATGAAAATCCATCCCATTGAGCCAGATTCCTCGCAGCATTCCAGTCAGCATTCACCTGCTGCCCAGAAGGCGCATAGAACCAGTGACCGTCACGCTTACCCAGCCTGCCATCGTAGGAACTGGACTTAGAGGTATACGCTGGGGGTCTGAGATGCAATTCTCGACCAAGCATTGCCATCTTGTAGCCCAGCTTAAGTTCCAGGTCGTAGTACGCCCATGTATGGCGGCTATTCCCCGCATCAGACCGAACTTTCCTACTTTGCTTCATGGAATGTCGGCAACCCGACAAATCCTCTAGCACCAAGTCAGCGTCAAGCGAGTCAGCAAACTGTGCAATCTGTTTACTGATGGCGTGATTCACTTGACTCATCCACCGAGTTTCAGACCGTACAAGCTTCTTCACGGCGCGATACTTCCCAGCTTTGTGCAACTGGTGACGGAGTTTTTGGAACTGACGGCGCTTGTGCCTGACTTGCTTGCCACTAAAAAACAGGCATTTGCCCTGCGGATTGGCGGCAACAGCAAGGTTGTTCTGCCCCCGGTCAACTCCCACTCGATTGGTCGATTTCGCGTCAGGAACATCCTGCGTGATGGAAATTAGGGCATACCATTTGTTTTTGCGCTTGTGCAGCTTAAGAGTACCCAGTTTGATAGTTGGGTCACTGCCTAAGATTTTGTCAAAAACAGGTAGCCAATGTTTCCCCTCGACATCCAGTGGGACTCGTTTTACCCCTTGTAAGGTAGGAAAACTAACCGAATAGGTGTCACCCACTCGATAGAGTTTCCAGTTTTGGTTATTGACTTCTGGGGGAAGTATTTTGTACTCTTTGGTCTTTTCCCCAGCCTCACCTTTCACTTGGCGAATAACTTGATTGACCAATGCGCTTTTGAGCGGGGAAACTACCTTGGCTGTGGTTAGTTTCTTTCGCTCATTGATTGGCATTTTTAAGAGTTCATTTGCCAAGCTGGTGTATTCGGCTGTTGTTTGGTCAAACAAGTTAGCCTTAGTTGGGTTAAGGTCGAGAAATTTTAACTTTAAAGTACGCGTGAACATCATCCCCTGATTATGTCATAATGCTGTCTATGGGACAAGCCTATCGACATAAAAATACATCTGTATCGCTGATTAATTATCACTTCGTCTGGATACCCCGCAGGCGACGCAAGGTATTAGTCAAGGAGGTGAAACAACGCCTTGAGGAATTGATTTACGAGAAGGCTAAGGAGCTAGGCTGTGTGGTCGTGAGTTTAGCTATAGAACCCGATCACGTTCACCTGTTTTTGAACGGTTCTCCTGACTTGGCTCCCAAGCAAATTATGCATGGGATAAAAGGGTATTCGTCCTATGTTTTAAGAAAGGAATTCCCTGACCTAAAGAAAATGCCGTCGATGTGGACTCGTTCCTACTTCGTATCGACGGCAGGGAATGTTTCTAGCGCAACAGTTCAACGCTATATCGAAGCTCAGGGAAAAGACTGACCGCCCCTTAAAAGGGGCTGCAATTCATCCCACGCATGAATGGCGTGGGCTTTCTTGCTTGAGATCTGTAAATTTCTATGGAGATGAATTTGGGGATGTTTGAGGAGTTGTTGATACAGAGGGACTTGGAGACGTTTTAGGAGTCGGTGATACCGATGGGCTGCTGGAGGAAGCCTGAGGTTTCTGAGGCGTTGGTGTTGCCGAGGGACTACTTGAAGAGGTTTGGGGTGTTTTGGGCGTCGGTTTTGCTGAGGGACTGCTTGCGCTCTCAGGCACAGGAGTAGGACTGGGAATTATAGCGGTCTTCATCTGTACAAAAAGGTCAAAGCGGGTACTTCGTCTGTCCTCAATGGCACTTGTCAGCCCGATCGCACGAATCGCCTTTGCCAACAATTTCTGCTCAGGAGAAAGAGCTTTTTGCCAATTCAGATTCCCTTTATTGATCGTGCGCTCTACATCCAAGAAAAACTGACCATTATAGGGAGTGGGTTGGGCGGGTACAGCTTGTTGGAATAGCGGAGTTTGGATCAGGGGTACTTGCGGTTCCGGAAGAATAGCACTAGCGATGGGTGCTCCCAGCGTTAAGAAGACGATATTGCCTTCTAACCAGCCGTGGGTAACGCTGACTCCACCAAAAGGTGATACCAAGTTAACCACGGGTTGACTACCCAGTTTCGTTTCTTGGGACTGGAACCCATACCGAGTCGCCATGACTTGATCGAGCTGCTTGAGAGTCGCTTGAGCGCGAGTGCGATCGCGTGCCTCTACCATCAACACCACACCCACTCCCAAAGGCGGAGCTTGCTGGCTTTCTGGAAGCGCTAGCACTTCTGGAGAGGCTGGGATTAGAGCCAGAGAAAACTCATTACCCATCCAAGAGAGGAAATCATTCTCAAAATCTAAACCTAATGCCGCCCTCAAATTAGCATTTAAATTTTCAAGTTTAATCGGCAAAAGCGGATTAGTTTCAGTTCCCTGAGCATAACTCTCCAACATCTGCGTTAAATTCCCTCCAGAAACCATCAGCAGTGTATCGGCTGGCAGGCGTCTGGGTAGCCGTGTTGCTGTATTCTCGACCCTATATTTCTCAGAACTATTGGGTTTAAGCCAGGAAATTCCCTGAAAACGCATCCCTTGGGGTTCTAGGACGAGTGTTGAGGCAACTCCCTGCATTTGTTGTTGGGCTACTATTTTTTCTGGAGAGCGTTGCGCTAGGGAGTTGGTTGCTAAAACAGCCGATAACACAGGTACGTTCAAATAAACTAAAGCAAAGGGAGCTGAAGTCTTAATTTCTGGTAGTGATTCCAGGTACCCAGGAGTTGTGGCAACTGAGGCAGCTCCTTTATAAGTATCAATTACGCGCTCTGTCAGTCTGGGATTACTCGTGACAACTAAAAAAGACCCCAGCACAGTGATTGAATAATTATGCCCGTTGTTTTTGTGCGTTTCTCGAATCTGAATCCCCTTATAGGTTCGTTCAAAAAACTGTGTTGCTTTCTGAGACTTTGTTTTTTCTAACAACTGCTGGGCCTGAGTCGGACTCGTCATTGGCAATACAATCAGGTCTGGAAGCCATGAATTGCCGAGTCCTGGGAATTGCCCTGGCTTTGCCCCCGTCGCTGGTATCCTAGACCCTATATAGGCAATCATCGCTGTCTTGCCCAACATCGGTCGGATGTCTTGCTCGTAGTTGTAACCGTTAGCGGTTAGGAGATTGTCTCGAAGTTGGGTAAGTTGTTGCTCCAGAACAGCTTTAGTTTCAGGCGTCCCATATAGCTGTAACTGCTGCCATTGGGCTGAATCTGTAGAAATGGACGCTGTTAGCAGGGCGTCTTGAGGAACCAACTGGGAACCCACAGGGGCTTCCCCCAGAACGCGATCGCGCTTCACCCGCAGCCAGTAAGCGGCAAGAGAGCCGCCAATTAGCAAGACAGCTGCCCCTAATGTTAGCAACAAGAACGGTTTATTTTTCTTCAGCATGAACTCAGCTCTAGTTGGCAGTGCCATTGCCAATTTACCAGGGGTTGATTGTTAAATTTCAGGTTCTTTAGTTTTGCCGCGACCAGTGAATCCTAATCGCAACGAATACCAGGATAACGAGCAGACTGATCCAATAGAAATTATTTCAGCTTCTTAGCCTATGGGGGCAGGCGTTGTCTTTGCCCTAGTAACTTCAATCATCGGAATCGGGTGGTATAGCGTATCTCGTTGTTGGTAAGGACGCCCCAGAGAGCTAATCGCTTGCTGAAAGGTTTCTACCTCCATACAGGTACCCCCCTTAGCACCTGCCATTGTAGTGATATGCTCCTCCATCAAAGTGCCACCAATATCATTACACCCCCATGTCAGGGCTTGTGTAGCCCCTTCGAGACCGAGTTTCACCCAACTGGGTTGATGATTGGAAATCCAATTGCCCAGAAAAATCCGAGCGACTGCTGTCAGCAACAGGGAATCTTCTAAAACGGGTTGATCGCGTCCGACACGATGGCGCAATGGTTTGGGAGCTTCTTGACCCACAAAGGGTAGCAGGATAAATTCGGTGATGTCGCCTGGGTAGCCGCGATCGCGAGCGGTTTGTTGGAGCGATCGCAATTGCTCCAAATGCCGCATCTGCTGTTGGGGCGTTTCAATATGACCTGAAAGCATTGTGCTTGTTGTTGGCATTCCCAATCGATGTGCTGTTTCTACAATCTCTAACCAAGTGGCTGTGTTCGTTTTTTCAGGGCACAGAATCCGCCGGACGTTATCATCTAAAATCTCTGCTGCCGTTCCTGGCATGGAACCCACACCCGCCTCTTGTAGCGCCGCAATCACTTGGGTGTAGCTCAACCCGTCACTATCAGCAACGAACTGCACTTCTTGAGGAGAAAAAGCGTGTAGGTGCAGTTGGGGAAATTCTTCTTTAATTGTCTTCACTAAGCGTAGGTAATAAGGCAACGCCGCCCCATCGATTTTTGCTTCTGGGTTGAGTCCTCCCTGCATACAAATTTCCGTAGCCCCCCGCCGCACGGCATCCCTTACCTTTCCCTGGATTTGCTCCCAGTCCAGCCAATAAGCCCCATTTTGTCCCGCATCGCGACGAAAGGCACAGAAACTACAGTGCTGTTCACAGATATTGGTAAAGTTTATATTGCGATTAATCACATAGGTTACGACATCGCCCACTTGGCGGTGACGCAGTTGGTCTGCTGTTTCCTGAATTGCCACCCCAACGGCCGAGTCAGTCTGTTTTAGGAGGACAACACCTTCCTCCATGGAAAGGTCTTCACCAGCCAAGGCACGGTTAAGAATAGCATCAACAGTTTTGTTAATCACGGGAATTCAGGAAAAATGTAGGTCACTTCATCCAAATTTTGACAAAAATTCTTCTGGCAAGAGCAAGAATAGGGCTGAATTCTCACAAAGGGCCTGACGGTAAGTTACAGATAGAGGGGATTTGATACCAAATCCGCCTTGATAGCCCCCCTTTCTTTCATGAGCGTATTTTTCTCCCCAGCTCCCCAGCTCCCCAGCCCCCCTGCTTGTCCAAAAATAAAGGACTTTTCTGACCGGATTTAGTATGAGACGTTAGGGAGCATCTCAATGCTAACGACTACATCATTTTTATTTTTTAAAGAGAGATTTATTTTTAAGGAGAGATTTACGTAGATTTCCTCTAGACAATTTACTTATCCCGGTACAATCTGAGAAAATTTCAAGCTGATCCCGTAGAGATTTACGTATATTTGCTGAGACAACTTACGCAGTTCAGCGCAGGCAAGCAAGATGTATCACAAGACACAATAGAGTCGTGGGTTACGGATAGATTACAGAAAACAATCATGTCTACAACTATCGAGCGAGTCAAGTTCCAACAATCTAATGCTCAAGGATTAGGAGATGTTCACCAACAATTAAATAGTATTCCTAATACCATAATTTCTCTTCAATACCAGAGTAACAAATTTCTAACTTTTAAAGTGAATGAAGCTAGCTACGGCGCTGTTTTACGCCAAGGAGCTGAGGATACCAATATAGCTCTTCAATGCCAGATTCGCGGTACTACTTATACATTTACTCGCGACCATCTCGATCAGCTCAGCAATCGTGAATGCCGTGAATTGCTCAATCAGTTAGGGCTGACTGAATACCTTGCTATGTTTGCCTAAAGACTCTTCACTAAGGTAGAGATAAAATTTCATTAGTAGTAGGCAATATATTAGAATTCTTGCAAAAGTGTTAATGCGTGAAGAGTAAAACACAAAGAACGCAAAAGTAGGCACAGAAAAAATGAACTTTTGCAAGAGAAGAGATCTATTGCCTCATCAAATTAAATCCATCTTCCTCATAGGCTCTAGTAGCTCAAACGTATAGGCTGCTAGAAGCTTTTTAATTTCTAATTGAAAAACTAAGTTTTCTGCTGCAAGCACTAGTATTTGCTCGATTGTAGACAACAAAAATCCTAATTTTCTTCACGCTCAATTTGTCGCTCTTTTTCCGCTAACGCCTGCTGAGGCGATTGACGGCGGCGTCGATACCAGGTAGCCCCACCAACCAGCAATCCAATTAAACCCAGCGATCCCACCAACGGCACGATATTGCCAGTTCTCATCGCCTGCAAGCCAGAACTACCCAGCATTACAAAAGGTAATATTCCTGGTACTGTGCCGAGAACCGTACCTAGCAAATAGTCCCGAAAGCGAATCGAAGTCAAACCTGCTGCGAAATTTACTAAGCCATAAGGAATAATCGGCAGTAACCGGATGGCAAACATATAAAACAATCCGCCCTGACGTATTTCTGCATCCATAGCTTGCCAGCGTCCTGCTAGCCTGTGGGCGATTACGTCTCGTCCAACAGTGCGGGTAAAGGCAAACGTTACCACCGCCGCAATGATTGCAGCAACACTCGTCCAGAGTGTACCCAGCCAAGGCCCAAAAATCGCACCGCCCGTAAGATTGAGTGCTGTTGAGGGCAACACCAAGATCGTTGCTACGGTGTAAAGAACAATGTATATTAGTGGGGCCCAAATCCCAGCCCGATCAAGCCATACCTGAAGTTGTTTGGGGTCAATTCCTCCCAGCAGATACACCGCTAATCCTGTTACCACAATGCAGAATACGGTGATAAGGAAAATGCCGTTTTTGAATTTCAAGGCAACACTCCTGCACCCTTGTAGTTTTCAAAAAGCTGGTCTTGTTTCAATGAAGTCCTCTCCTTCAGCCTTAAAGCCAAGCTTTTTAAGCTATAGCCAAAATTAGCTGGAATTTTTGGATAGAAATGCGCTCTTCGTGAAGTACCACAACGTTATCTGCTGCCTCCAGCATAATATAAAATCCAACATCTCATCATCACGTCACTCCTTCAAATTTTAGGGGTTACGAGTTGTGAATTCTTTATCTTAATTTTTTTGAGTTTCCAAAGTACGACAGGCTTCTTATTAGCTGGATTATTGTCCTTGTTAACCAACACTGATTTACTGTTAGTACTTTACTCAATATCGCAGTTAAATTTTTTAGACTAATCTATAGGTAAATAGGTTATTAAATTTTTTAAATATTTTTGAAAGTTAGGATAATAACTTAAACTTTTGCATTTAACTTATAGAAGCGACAAACAAAATATCCCAAAACATAAGACAATAGCCAGTAAAATCCGTATCCACAGGAGAAGCAGTTTGCTTTTGGGCTTTAATTCATTTAACATCAAATTTTATCAATTGTAAAAATATTTATTTATTTATATAAATAAAGATGTTACTGTTCTAGCAGGTTTAATAACCTATTGCCATAAAGACCCAAACAAAAAAATTGGCTTAACCTGGTCAGATTACAGAAAGCGGCGAAAAAGCCCACTCCTCCTAGGGGGTAATGAAAGCTGTTTAGCCCTTATATTTTTATAGTTCTTACAAATAACAAGTAACAAATAACAGGCTCTTGCGTAATCCCACGTACTTCAATCGTGGTATGAGAGACTTTCATCGGAGAAGATAAAATTGTTGCCAAAATATCCTTAATTTTTCACGGTCTAATCCTTGAAATTTGCTGAATGACTACGAATCAACCTTACTCCCTTATTGAAACTCCATCAGGGCTGTTACAGATTCCCGCTTCTGCGTTTGCGCCTGAGGAAGCCGATGATTCTCTAGCACCACCTGTAAGCGTAAGGCAAAGCTATCCCGTTAATGTGGTCAACAGGGTTCCCATAGGACTAGGAAACAATCCGGTTCTTTTGTCAATAGTGATTCCGACTTACAACGAAAGTCAAAATGTTCCGAAACTTATTCACCTCCTCAGTCAGCAATTAGATCAAGCTATTCCGGGAGCTTACGAACTGATTGTTGTAGATGATAATAGCCCCGATCGCACTTGGGAAATTGCAGCAGCGCTGATGTCAGAATATCATCAACTCCGAGTCATGCGACGGATTGAGGAGCGAGGACTCTCTACTGCCGTCATTCGCGGTTGGCAGGTGGCACGAGGAGAGGTTTTGGGTGTGATTGATGCTGATTTGCAACATCCTCCAGAATTGTTATTGAAGTTGTGGGGAGAAATTGTGCGAGGAGGTGATTTAGCGGTTGCTAGTCGCCATGTCGAAGGGGGAGGCGTCAGTGACTGGAGTCCTCTGAGGCGATTTCTGTCCCGTGGTGCTCAAACGCTGGGATTAATTATTCTTCCGGAAGTCATCGGTCGTGTATCCGATCCGATGAGTGGCTACTTTATGGTGCGCCGTAGCTGCATTGCCGGACGCACGATGAGTCCACTGGGCTACAAAATTCTCATTGAGGTGATCGCTAGAGGTACAGTACCCTGGATTGGCGAAGTGGGCTATGTATTTCAGGAGCGTCAAGAGGGTGAGAGCAAAGTCACAGGCAAACAATATGTGGATTATCTGCGTCATCTTATCCGGTTACGTCTTTCCCTGGGAGCGATCGCTCGATTGTTCCGCTTCGGTATTGTAGGTTTGAGTGGGGTGTTTGTAGATATGACTATCCTTTACCTACTCAGCGACCCTTCCACTCTAGGATTGCCGCTGACTCGCAGTAAGATTATTGCTTCAGAGCTAGCAATCATCAATAATTTCCTATGGAATGATTTTTGGACATTTGGTGATATCTCCAGCGATCAGCCAGGACTACGCAAGCGCTTAGAACGTTTGTTGAAGTTCAATATTATTTGCCTTGCCGGGTTAATCCTGAATGTCTTGCTGTTAAATTTCCTGTTTAATGCCTTTGGGATAAATCGATACTTAGCAAATCTGATTGCGATCGCTGCTGTCACGCTTTGGAACTTTTGGCTCAATCTCAAGCTCAGTTGGCGTGTCACAGATGTTAATTGAGACGTTATGTCCAATGCGAGCGCAACGAAAGGATGAATATCATTCTCTGCCTGCTCTGTCCGGAGTGTCCCCGTGTCTCGATGTCTATTTTCTAGATAGGCACCATGAGTTGCGCTTACCACGTACTCCCTTCGGGAGAAGCTCTTCTACGCGAAGCATTCTGGGCAGGAGTAGGAATAAAAATCTTGCTCCCCTGCTCCCCTACTCCCCTACTCTCTTACTCCCCTACTCCCCTGCTCCCCTGCTATTTTCAAGATAGGTGGCTCTTGTTGAAAACTCTCTTTGACCGTCGCTGGTTTCACCCCCTCCTACTACTCGTGTGGATTGCCATTGGTGCAGTCTTACGATTCACTCAACTAACCGGAAAGCCACCTTGGACAGATGAGTTTGCCACCTTGGTATTTAGCCTGGGCAATAGTTTTCAAACCGTGCCACTAGACCAGGCTATTTCTCTAGATACTCTCTTGCAACCCCTAAAACCCAATCCATTTATAGGAGCGTCCGAGGTCATCCATCGTCTGACTACAGAAGATCACCATCCTCCCCTTTATTTTGTGCTGGTTCATTGGTGGATGCAACTGTTTCCCAACTCAGGCGAATATATCTCATTATGGGCAGCGCGATCGCTTCCTGCTCTTTTTGGGGTAGCATCGATTCCGGCAGTCTATGGACTCGGCTGGCTGGCGTTTCGTTCGCGGTTAGTCGCTCAACTGGCAGCAGCCATGATGGCGGTTTCTCCCTATGGTATTTTTCTGACACAGGAAGCACGTCATTACGCTTTAGGGATTCTTTGGGTGATTGCCTCGTTGGGGTGCTTGGTCGTTGCTGTGCAGCATCTCCAGCGCCGAAAGCTTTTGCCAATTGGGGTTGTCCTATGTTGGGTAGTGGTTAATGCATTAGGAATGGCAACCCATTATTTTTTCAGCCTCACCCTCTGTGCTGAGGCGCTGGTTCTGGGTGGATTGTGGATTCTGAGAAGCCGCTTGGCTTTAAGATTGGGCAAAGTATTCCCTATTCCCCAGACCCCATGCCCCCTGCCTCATGCCCTGTGGTGGCGGATTTATGCTGTTGCTGCTGGGACTTTAGTAGGCTGTTTGGTTTGGGTGCCGATATGGCAGATGAGTCACGACTCTCAGATGACTCAGTGGATTAAGAACAGCAATCCTACTTTTTTGAGTTTCATCAGTCCGATTTTTCAGGCACTGGCAAGTTGGATTACGATGCTGGCTTTACTACCTGTAGAGTCGCCTGCACTCTTCGTGGTAATCGCCTCTGGGGCTGTAATGCTGATATTTTTCATCTGGGCCTTACCCATTCTTTATCGTGGGATTCAAGCCCAGATGAAACAACCCGATAGTTGTATAGCAACAGGGGTTTTAGGGGGATTTGTGGTAGGAGCGATCGCTATATTTTTTGGCATTACCTACTTTCTTGGCATTGACCTCACACGAGGAGCAAGGTACAACTTCGTCTACTTTCCTGCTGTCATCGTTCTTTTCGGCGCAGCACTCGCCAGCAGGTGGAAGGGTTCTGAAACTCGTTCTTTTGAATTGCTCCATCAGGGAAATTCCAAATCCCACATCCAAGTAAGAGATTGGCAATTGGGAACTAAGGATTGGGAAGGAGATACCCAGAAGGGAAAACGTGGCGAGGTGGAGAGTGAAGAATACCCCTCGTCTCCTGTCCGGAGTGTTCCTGTAAGTTCTTCCTCAGTCCCCAGTCCCCAGTCTTCAGTTCACCGTCATCACTCTCAGCCCTTGAGAACCAGTGGGAAAACAGCTGTAGCAATGATTTGGCTGATAGGGTTGTTGAGCGGCATTACCGTTGTTAGCAACTTGGGTTATCAGAAATATTACCGCCCAGACCTCTTGGTTCCGGTGATTCAACAAGCATCGAAGACATCAGTACTGATTGCCACAACCCACAATACTCTCGTCCAGACAGGCGAAATGATGGGACTCGCCTGGGAGTTCAATCGTTCTGCCACTGCTCAAACGTCACCCAAAACCCCTAAATTTCTCCTGGCCCATCAACCGCAAGCAGAATGTGTTAGCGCCGAAGGAACAACTTGCCGTGCCTCAATCGCTTTGAAAAACGCGATCGCTAAACTCCCGCGCCCTCTAGATGTATGGCTGGTGAATTTCAAAGCCTCAATAGGGCCAGAACCCCCCAATTGTTTTGCTGAGGACATCTCTCAATATCAGTCATCGGTCAATGGTTACACAGCTCGGTTGTATCATTGTCTAGCCGATAATTCTCAGGCTTCTCGTTAAAGGGAACAGGGAACAAGGAACAGGGAACCAAATGATGGAGATTTCACCCCCACCCTAGTCCTATAGCAAAAGGCAGAAGGCAGAAGGCAGAAGGCAGAAGGCAGAAAGTTTATTACTAGTTACTACCCAATATTCGACTCGGAGTAGAGAATCTCCCAACGGGAAACTCCAACTCGATCGTTCCCCGTTCCCTTGCTTTTGTCAGAGTATCCCTGTTCTCTCCCTTCTCCTCAGTCTCAACAGGAACGCAGGCGAGTTAGCACCAAAACAATTTCATCGATCGCTTGCCGTAAAGTTGAGATAGATTGGTCAGATTGGTTGACCATAATACTGAAAACCAAGGGTTGGTAACTAGGGATATTGAGATAACCGGATAAAGTTACAGTCCCTGTTACAGTGCCAGTTTTTGCCTGGACATTGCCTTGAGCTAATGTATCGCGAAAGCGATTTTTGAGTGAGCCACTAACACCCGCAACAGGCAGAGAAGCCCGATAAACAGAGGATTGAGGAGATTGTGCCATGAGTTGGAGGGTTTGTGCGATCGCTTCTGGACTCACTAAATTATGACGAGATAATCCCGAACCATCAGATAAAGCGTAGCTTTCCGGGTTAACTCCCAGTGCTGTTAACGTGGCTTTCAACACTTGAAGCCCAATATCCCCAGAGTCCCGGTTAGCACTGACAAGCGCTTGCGGTGCTGAAGCTTGCAGTGTTTGCAACAATACCTCAGCATATAGATTATTACTTTGCTGATTCACCTCGGCTAACAAAACTGAGAGGGGCGGGGATTCAACTTTTGCCAATTCCCGTTCACCCGTTGTATTAACCTTAGTCTCAACAGACACTCTCTCAACCCTAATGCCCTCCGTTGCCAGTACCTGCCGGAAGTGCTGCAAAAAGTACTCAGCAGGATTCAGAATCGCCATACCAAAGGATTCTGGTTTAGCATCAACCGCAAGCTTTCCTTTAATCCGTAACACAGGTTGACCTAAAACAGCACTAACTGTCACAGAATTTGGTGTTCCCGCCTCAGCCGTCACCGACTCATTTTCAATGCGCCACTGCCTCCCAGCGATCGCATCTGCCCAACTTACTCGCAACGGTTGACCAACTTTTTGCGGAAATAACGTTAGATTTACCGCATTTTGATTCAAAATCAAGCTATTCACCGATGCCCCATAATCAGCCTGGACATCTTCCCACTCCCAGTGAGGATTAAGGCTTTCCCCTTGAAAGTAACTATCCTCTACAATGAGCTGCTTAATGTTACGAATTCCCTGACGTTTTAGCTGTTGGGCTAATTCTTTAAGTTGTGTTTCTGTCAAACTGGGGTCGCCCCGTCCTACCACCCGCAACACCCCTCCACCCGTATCATAAACAGAGGTGCGAATCCGAAAGTCTGGCCCCAATGCTAGCAAGGCAGCAGCAGTGGTTAACAATTTGACATTTGAGGCAGGGATGAAGAAGCGTTCAGCCTCACGATTGTAGAGGGCGCGATTTCTTCCCGCTGGTGATAAGGGTTCAACAAGAATACCCCAACGGGCACGGCCCAACTGGGGACGCTCAATGATCGCATTAATAGCTGTTGCCAATTGGGCAGGACAGAGGGACTCTGAGGTTTGCTGTTTCTGGGCAACTGATAGACTGGCAGATTGGGAAGCTAAAGAGCGATCGAGTGTATTGGCGCGTAACGTTAGTGGGGTGGTAAGTAGCGAGAGTGCTGATAAGCCCATCGCTACCAATCTAGGCGTCAATGTTGACATTGAAACAAAACTATGAAATGCGGGAATTTGATACTGTTTTCTCGTAAACCTGATTAAGCGATCGCTCTTTTGGTGATGATGACAGTTCTCAATTAAGTGGAATACCCATTGTTTGTAAGGGCTAAGGCTTACCGTGCCCCTACCGTATTCTCTACTTTCCACGGGAAGTTCTAAAACCCCCGGAGGCGAAAGAGATTTCCGGCCTCCTTTTCCCCTGTTTTGCCAAAAAATGTCGTGCAAAGTCAGCACACAGACACGTTTCACAACCGAAACTCCTCTCATCCCAACAGAAACCATTCCGTGCTATTCAGACAAAAAATTCAATCTTAACTGCACTACGAGCAGGAAGCCGAATATATTAACCTTCATCCCTAGAAGCTGTCGTTGCTGAGAGAAGTGCGATCGCGAGTATGAGGCGTTAACGCCATAAAACCAATAGTGTCTTTAACTTTTGTATACTGAACTTTAATATAAATTGAGCTTTAACATGACTGCCCAAACCCCCTCGATTCAATTTTTTGAAGGAATTTACGAAGAGCTGAGTAACGTTAGCTTGCGGCGGAATCGGAATAATGGAGTCCGTTCAGTACTGATGACGTTCAATACCTTAAAAGCGTTAGAGAGATTTAATAGCTTTACAAAGCGCTCTTCTAATTCCATGCTTTTAACCGATGAAGAAGGTGTAATTACCGTTGAACCGTCTTCTGTACAAATTGTGTTTGGTGGTGCAGAAGGAGATGAACTGCAACGGGTGGAGTGCAAGTTTGAAATTGAACGGGAAGACTACTGGGAACGCTTTATGCGCTTTATGGAGCGCTATGCCCAAGTCAACGATATGGCTTACAGCGAAACAGGGAAATCTACTAAGGAGTGATAGTAACTAAGGCATGAAAGTAGCAATTACTGGAGCAACGGGATTTGTTGGCAGTCGCCTGGTAGAGAGACTCCAGGCAGAGGGGCATCAACCTCTCATTTTGACTCGCAATCGGTCTGCTGCCTTACGTACCTTTCCCAAGTTAGAAATTGTTGATTACACCCCTACAGAATCAGGTTCCTGGCAAAAAGTCATTGCGGGGTGTGATGCTGTGGTGCATTTAGCGGGAGAACCGATTGCTGAAAGTCGCTGGACACCCCAGCAAAAGCAGGAAATTCTCAACAGCCGCCAGTTGGGTACGCAGAAAATTGTTGAGGCAATCGCGCAAGCGAACCCCAAGCCAAAGGTATTAGTCAATGCTTCCGCAATTGGCTACTACGGCACCAGCGAAACGGCTAGCTTTGACGAAACTAGTTCCCCTGGTAACGATTTCCTGGCTGAAGTTTGTCAAGCCTGGGAATCAGAAGCCCATAAAGTTAAAGATTATGGAGTACGTCTAGTCATCCTGCGGCTAGGAATCGTCTTGGGTAATGGCGGTGCATTGGCAAAAATGATACCTCCATTCAAAATGTTTGCTGGTGGGCCTTTGGGTAACGGTCAGCAGTGGTTTTCATGGATTCATCGAGATGACCTCGTGAATTTAATCATAGAAGCTTTGACCCGACCCGATATCGAGGGTATTCTCAATGCAACTGCACCCAATCCTGTCCGGATGTCAGAATTTTGTCAGAATCTTGGGGACGTTCTCAATCGCCCTTCTTGGTTGCCAGTTCCCAGCTTTGCGTTGGAAGCCCTCCTAGGAGAAGGAGCCAAGGTTGTCTTGGAAGGTCAGGAGGTTCTCCCCAAAAGAACGACGAGCTACGGATTTAACTATCAATATCCGACTGTGAAATCAGCCTTATCAGAAATCTTGACATCCAGTTAGCCAGAGGAGCAACAGCAGCCAATTTGCGATCGCACTTAGAGCGGTTTTGAATTAGATATTTTTCCAGAACTTTGTAGGGGCGCGATATATCGTGCCCTATTTTATGCTGTAAGCAAGGTTTACAAGCGCAATTTTTTGCTCAACATCTATTTTTTTTTGATACTCCGTTCAGCTTTAGCGGACTCATCAATTCAAGCCTTAAAAAAATAAAAGCCTAACCCTGCGTTGGGATAATCTTCATTTAATAAAAGTAGAAAAACTTAATCTTTTAAGAAGAGCAAACTGGCTTATGTAAATATAATTAAAATTCTAAAAAAGCTTATTCAATATCCCTAAGAATAGGTACAGAAATATAAATTTACCGTTCTAAGATGATAGATGCAATTTATAGAGAACTAGGTAAAATTGCTGTGATATGGGGAAATAAAAAAACAACGATATCTCTTAAGTGGCAGTGTCATAGCTTGCAGCTAGGGATATTTATCGCCTTAGGAATAACAGAAGCGATCGCTAGCTCTGGAAATTTCGCTTGGAGTCAAGTTGTCAATGATAATACCTTGGGTAGTGAAAATTCTATAGTTACCTCTCCCCAAACCGGAGCTTTTCAGATTGATGGTGGAGCAAAGATAGAAACAAATCTTTTTCATAGCTTTAGCTTATTTTCGATACCGAATAACGGTAGTGTTTACTTTAATAATCAACCCGATATTCAGAACATCATTACGCGTGTAACGGGTGGGCTTGTCTCTAACATTGATGGTGTAATAACCGCTAATGGTACAGCCAACCTATTTTTGATTAACCCCAATGGCATTATTTTCGGTCCTAATGCGGCGCTAAATATTGGTGGCTCTTTTGTTGCAAGTACGGCTAGTGGACTCAACTTTGCGGATGGTACTCACTTTAGTGCCACAGCATCCCTCAGTCCACCTCTTTTAACCATTA
>JBFLZA010000076.1:0-18563 GCA_040756535.1 Cyanobacteriota bacterium | reverse complement strand
AGATAACGATAATGCTTTTGTCGTTACCCCAGAACAGGAGAGCATACAAAAAATCCAAAATCAAACGGACTGGGGTGAAGCGATCGATGTCTCCATCTTCTACGGACGCACGGCTGAACTGACACTGCTAGAGCAATGGATTGTATCCGAACGCTGCCGACTCGTGGCACTGCTGGGAATGGGCGGAATTGGTAAAACGGCTTTATCGGTTAAACTAGCACAGCAGTTGCAAGAACACTTTGAGTTTGTGGTGTGGCGAAGTCTGCGAAATGCCCCACCTGTGGAGGAACTGCTGACTATCATCCAGTTTCTTTCCCGTCAGCAAGACGCTCATCTTCCTGATACGGTACAAGGTTGTATTTCCCGATTGATACATTACCTCCGTCAGCACCGTTGTTTGCTCGTACTGGATAATTTAGAGACTATCTTACAAAGTGGTGGCTCTGCCGGACACTACCGTAAAGGTTATGAAAGCTATGGTGAACTGCTGCGGCAAATTGGAGAAGTATCTCACCAAAGTTGTGTCGTACTTACCAGTCGGGAAAAGCCAGGAGAAGTTGCTGCCCTAGAAGGGGAAATGTTACCTGTGGGATCGCTCCCCCTAATGGGTTTGAAAGACGATGCCCAAGCGCTTTTAGAAGCGAAAGGACTTTTCGGTTCAACTCAAGAAAAACAACAATTGAATAAGCTTTACGGCGGCAATCCCCTAGCCTTAAAGATTGTTTCTACCTCAATCAAAGATTTATTTGAGGGAAATATTGCAGAATTTATAGCACAAGATGCGCCTGTTTTCAATGGCATTCGTCGTCTTCTCAACCAGCAATTTGAACGGTTGTCTGAGCTAGAAAAAAATTTAATGTACTGGCTTGCGATCAATCGAGATTGGACTTCGATCGCCCAATTGCAGGCAGATATTATTCCGCCGATATCAAAACCAAAATTGCTAGAAGCTCTGGAATCGTTAGTGTGGCGATCGCTAATTGAAAAGGCTACACCGACACTCGTTGAGCAAAGTGTAGTTGGGTTTACGCAGCAGCCTGTAGTCATGGAGTACATGACGGAACAATTAATCGAGCAGATCGATGAGGAAATCGGACGTAATCAATATCCCATTACTCTGTTCCGAAGTCATGCTTTGATTAAAGCAACGGCAAAAGATTTCATTCGACAGACTCAAATCCGAACAATCCTAGAACCAGTCGCCACTCGACTACTGAATACATTTGGCTCTAAACAAAACGTTGAAAACCAGCTCAAACAACTCCTGAATCAACTCCATAAAATAGAGCCTACTACTAGCGTGGGGTACAGTGGCGGTAACCTCCTCAACCTGCTGTGCCATCTCCAAATTGACTTGAGTGACTATGACTTTTCTCAAATGCCGATTCGGCAGGCCTATCTCCCGAATGTCGAGCTGCATCGCGTTAACTTTGCTCACTCAGAGCTAGCCAAGTCAGTTTTTACTCAAACCTTCGGGAGTATTTTCTGTGTTGCCTTTAGTCCAGATGGCAAACTGTTAGCAGCAGGGGATAGCAATGGCGAAATTCGCCTCTGGCAAGTTGCAGATGGTCAACCGATTTTGACCTTGAGAGGACACACCGATTGGGTTTGGTCGGTGGCTTGGAGTCCGGATGGTAAAACGTTAGCGAGTGGCTCTGAAGACCAAAGTGTAAGACTTTGGGATGTGGATACGGGTAAACCGTTGCAAACGTTGTTAGGACATATCAGTCAGGTTTGGTCAGTTAAGTTCAGTCCAGATGGTAAAACGTTAGCCAGTAGTAGTGCTGACAAAACTGTGCGGTTATGGGAGGTATGTAGCGCTCAAACCTTCAGAACATTGCAAGGACATACCGATCAAATCTGGTCGGTAGCATGGAGTCCCAATGGTCAAACTCTGGCTAGTGCCAGTCATGACCGAACAATAAGGTTATGGCATGTGTCTACAGGTCAAACCGTGAAAATTTTGCAGGGACATACCCATTCGGTACTATCAGTTGCTTGGAGTCCCGATGGTCAAGCCCTTGCCACTACGGGTGCAGATGGAACTGTGAAGGTATGGGATGTATCCACAGGTCAAATCTTGTTGTCCTGGCAGGGGCATACTAGATGGGTCTGGTCTGTAGCATGGAGTCCTGATGGCAGCCTCATCGCCAGTGCTTCTGAAGACCAAACCCTGAGGCTATGGGATAAAAGTACTAGTCAAGCTTTGAGAATTTTGTCAGACCATACTGATGGATTGTGGTCAGTAGCGTGGAGTCCTGATAGCACGATGATTGCTACTGGCTCTGAAGACCAAACGATTCGCGTCTGGGACAGGCATACAGGACAAGCCTTGAGAACGTTGCAGGGATATACTAACTCGGTGTGGTCGATCGCTTGGAGTCCCGATGGTCAACTCCTTGCTGCTGGCAGTCACGACCAAAAGGTAAGGCTTTGGAACACAAACACATGGCAATGCTGGAAAACGTTGCAGGGACATACCAGCCAGGTATGGTCATTGGCTTGGAGTCCTGATAGTCAAATCCTTGTCAGTAGCAGTGAAGATGAAACGATTAAATTTTGGAAAATCAGTACAGGTCAAGTGTTGAGAACTTTGCCGGGGCCAATGGTTTGGGTGTGGTCAGTGGCTTGGAGTCCTGATGGGATGACAATAGTTAGTGGTGGGGAAGACCCAATCATTCAGCTATGGGACGTAGCCACAAGGCAATGCATCAAAACGTTGGTGGGCCATACCAGTATTGTGTGGTCAGTTGCCTTTAGTCCAGATGGCGCGATCATTGCCAGTGGTAGTAGCGATCGCACGGTGAGGCTGTGGGATGTGTCTACTGGTCAAAGTCTGAAAACCTTATCAGAGCATACCAATTGGGTAAGGTCTATTGCCTTCAGTCCTGATGGACAAATCCTTGCCAGTGGCAGTACCGACCAAACCGTGAAACTATGGGATGTTCGCACAGGACAATGCGAAAAAACCTTGCAGGGTCATGCAAATTCAGTTTTGTCAGTTACCTTTAGTCCAGATGGCACGATAATTGCTAGTGCTAGTAGCGATCGCACCGTGAAGCTGTGGGATGTCTACACGGGTGAATGCCAAAAAACCTTGCAGGGTCATGCCGATTCGATCCGATCCATTGCCTTCAATCCTGACGGCACGATACTCGCCAGTGGAAGCGCAGATGAAACGATTAAATTGTGGGATGTTAGTACGGGTGAATGCCTGACAACGCTTAGAGCCGATCGCCCGTATGAGGGAATGAATATTACAGGAGTTACAGGATTAACACCAGGAGCGATCGCAACTCTCAAGGCATTGGGGGCTATTGAGGAGAACTGAGCGATCGCTCCACAATATCAAGATTCTGCAACAACGCTCTCTATCCCCTTGACGAGCGCCCTTGAACTTGAGTATATTTTAGTAGTACATTTGTTCTATGCAACAAATCAAGTATTACACCAAATCCGGGTTGACTACCCCCTTTTTTGAAACGTAGATGCGTAGCGGCTTGCCGCAGGCTACCGCTCCAGGCGCTCCAGGTCACTCCAGAGAGAACAAGAGGAGATAACCAGATAAAGGAGGTTATAGATGAGGATTTGGTATTAGGTGACGCCGAAGACCCAACTGTGGAAAATGTGCCTAATATCGGATGGACTTTCTCGATTTATTAATCGTGAGGTGAGCCATAAAATCTTCCAATTTTAGATTTTTCCTCACTCGCTATTAAATCCAAAATACGCGCATTCACAATCTAAAACTCTACCCTATGCATTCACCCCGAAATCCACCAACTAAAATCAATAAATTTTGGTTACATGTCTGGAAATTAGGGAATCACTCATGTAGTTAAACCAAGAAGTTAAGCACAGAAATGCTTACCTAACAGCATGAGACATTAGTAGGTTATAAATTTCGAGCCGCTTGGCATCATTTACCGTTGAGTCGCATATTGTGTAAGGAGAACATTCATGGTTGCAACAAAAGACACCAAAGAACAAATTTTCAAAGCCTTTCAGCAAATTCTTACAGATCGAAAAAAATTTGACTCAAGAATCGCTACAAAAGAAGAGGAAGCTGAAAAAGCAAAAAACAAACAAGTTCTAGAAGTTGCCTCTACCTATACTATCGATAGTATTGTCAAAGGACTGGCTGACCTGCAACTAGAGTTTGGCACCATTGTCAACGGACTCTCAGAAAAATTATCCCAAGAATCATCCAAACTTGACGAACTCAAGCTTGCTCTTAATATTGAAACTCAGCAATTACAAGAGCTTCAGCAAATTCGAGTTGTTGCTGATACTCTACACCTGATTACTCAAGAACATCAGGAAAAACTGAAAACGCTGGATGAAAATACAGCAAATCAACAAGAAGCCATCGAACAAGATATGGCTCAAAAGCGTAAACTCTGGGAAAAAGAACAAGAAGAGTTTGAAAATTCACTTCGAGAGCAAAACGAATTATTAACTAAAGAACGGCAGCGTCAAGAAGCTGACTATCAATACCAATTAGAACGTCAACGTAAAATTGAAACCGATGAGTACGAAGAACTGAAACGGAACCAAGAGCGGGAACTACGAGAAGCCAATCAAGAAAAAGAAAAACAATGGTCTGAACGGGAAAAAATTATGGCAGAACGCCAACCCCTCTTTGAAGAATATCAACAAAAAGTCAAAACCTTCCCCACTGAGCAAGATGAAGCCGTTAAAAAAGCCAGAGAAGAGGCAATTAAAGACATTCATCAAGAAGCTAAAGTCAGAGCTGAGTTACTTGAGAAAGAGTGGGGGTCAATGAAACAAAGTTATGATTTTAAGATTCAATCTCTAGAACAGAATATTCAAAAACAAATCGAACAAATTGACAATCTATCTACTCAGCTTCAAGAAACGATGAAACAAGCGCAGGCTTTAGCTATGAAGGCATTTGAGAGTTCTTCCCATGCCCATTTCCCAGATAAAGCCAAAAGCTAAACAATTGGGAATGATGAATTATGAAAAAAACTCAATTCAAGATTGGGTTATAGTTCTCCTCTAAGGTTGAGCTTACCAGAGTTGGGTGTATGGGAGGTTAGTGTAGAGACGTTCCGCCGGAACGTTTGTACGAAGTTCCTTCCCAGATAGGGAATTCTAAATAATTCATAATTCAACATTCATAATTCATAATTGCTCGTCTTAACCTTCTAAATTACAATCCATTCTTCAGAGGTTTGTTTCATGGCAAAAAAACCGAGTGACAGAAATACAAAAGCCGAAATCCTAGAAGCTTATGAAGAATTAATACAGGAGAAAAAATCTATAGAGACACAATTCAAACAGCTTCAGAAAGAAAACAAAGATAAATCTCCTGCTGTTTCCAGTAATAATCTTCAACAACCCGTAGCAGCCATGAACCAGAAGCTAGTTGTTTCCGACAAAATGGTGCATACCATTGACAGTATTGTCAAGCTACAAGCAGGATTTGGTAGTGCTGTTAGCGAGTTATCTGAAAAACTGACTTCCGAAGCGGCTAAACTGGAAGAACTTCAGCGTTCTGTCACCGAGGAAAGCCAACAACTCAAAGAACTGCATAATTTAGAAGATATCAAAGAAGACACGCTAGATACTTTAATCCAAAGCTATGAAAATAGCTCGAAAGCCTTTGAGGAAGAAATCAGTCAAAGGCGGGAAGCTTTAGAGCAAGAGATTCAAGAATTGAGAAAAGCTTGGGAAAAAGAGCAAGAGGAACACAAGCGCTCAATTAAGGAACGGAATGAAGAACACAGCAAAACTCGCCAGCGAGATGCCGAAGAATATGAATATGATCTGGAGCTTCGACGCAGCTTAGATCGAGACAAATACGAGCAAAAGCAAAAAGGCTTGTACAAGCAACTAGAAGAAGCCAAACAAGAACAAGAGAAAAAATGGAATGAGCGGGAAAAAGCGATCGCAGAACGCGAACATAAATTTGAAGAATTGAAAACTAAGGTTGAAGAGTTCGAGAAGGAAAAGGAAACTGCCGTCAAAAAGGCAAAAGCAGAAGGTGAAGGCATTGCCAAGAAGCAAGTCACCGTGAAGGAAGAACTACAGAAGAAAGAATTAGAAGGGAATAAGCGCTTCTATGAGCTGAGAATTCAATCCTTGGAGCAAACCATCCAAAACCAGGAAGCACGAATTCAAACTCTCTCGAAACAATTGGATGCGGCACTAAAACAAGTTCAAGATTTGGCAGTTAAAGCGATCGAGGGAGCTTCCAATATTAACTCCTATCAGGCGATCAAAGAACTCGCAATGGAGCAGGCAAAAGCACAAGCGAAGACTAAGTAATCAGCTAATCTTCATTGAGGCGAGTTTAGGCATTCAGACAATGGGGATAAGGTGGGGTGAACTCTTCGTTCGCTCCGCTTTATACTTTAAGAGTGGTTTGCTTCCAGTTTCCATCCAGTGAGCATCTCACGCCCAGATATATAGAGTTCTTAGGCTGATTCTGCCTCCAGAACCAAGATTTAATTACATATAGTCTTACCTTAGTTTTCGCTTAAAGCTTAATGCTCTCTCCAAGAGCCAACAGTTGAGTGGAAGCTCAGGCTGTTGGCTCTTGAAAAAGAGGTGTGCAGGTGATGCACCCTACGAAACGCCCAAGCTTCACGCTTTTGGTGGGATAGCCAGTTCTACCCATTTCCTCCTACTCACTTCCATTTTAGTTTTCATGCTCAAGTTTCAGCCCATGAGCAATGGCTCTGCTACAACACCAATTACTAGGAAGTGCAGAAGGCCATCCCATCCGTACCGCCTCTGGGCAAATGGTATGAATGGTTAGCTGGCAGTCAATCAACTGTAAACCCTCTTTCTCCACATGCTTCATTCCTTGTTTCAGAATGGAGTCATTCTTGAATTCAATCGTTCGGTTGCACTGAATACAAACAAGATGATGGTGATGATTGGGGAACGGCTGATTGAGTTCGTAATGCTTGTGTCCTTCTGCCAACTCTAGTTCTCGCAAAATGCCCATCCGCGACATTAACTTGACGCTGCGGTAGATGGTAGATAAACTAATGGCTTCTCCACGCTGCTGTAGCAGATTGTAGAGTTCCTCAGCACTTAGATGGTTTCCTCTGGGTAGATTTTGAAAGACGTGCAAAATCGTTTCCCGTTGCGGTGTCAACCGCCAACCTCTGGAATTAAGTTCGGCTTTGAGTGAAGCGGCTGTATAGGGAGGCATAATAACCCTCTCAAAAAAAACCCATTATTGACAATAATAGTTACTTGCACCTCCCATTTGCAAGAAAATCTAGTAGTTGAGAATAAATCTCACTGCTTTATTGAGAATTCCTGCAACAACAACCACTGCTCAAAGGACGAGAGGATTGTTCTTAGAATGGTATTGGAACTGATTTTTTGGGTTATCCCCATTAGGCGGCTGCACAGGCGGCAGGGAAAACCACCCTCATCGCCAGAAGTAGCAGCTAATGCTCTCTCTAGGGCAACCCTCTTGTCCTCTACCGAGTTAACCACTTACTCCCAGCAGCACCAATTACAGTAGAAGGATGCTGCCACCACCCCAATAGCCAAGATTTAATATGTCCAAATACGACTCCTATCTAAGATGTTCTTTTTGCGGTAAGTCCTCCGAGCAAGTCCGCAAATTAATTGCTGGTCCTGGTGTCTACATCTGTGATGAATGCGTAGAACTGTGCAACGAGATCTTAGATGAGGAACTGCTCAATTCCTCCCCGGATACCGCGATTCAACCCTCCCTGAGCGCAGATCCCCCACCAAAGCAACCTACCCATGCTCAACAACGAGCTTGGCATCAACTGAAAAAGCCGACGGAAATCAAGCAAGCGTTGGACAGTTACGTCATTGGTCAACATCAAGCTAAAAAAGTTCTTTCCGTAGCGGTTTATAACCACTACAAACGCCTCAGTACCGAACCCAGCGAGAGCGGGAAAAACGTCTTTGATGACAATGTGAGACTCTCTAAGTCCAATATCCTGTTGATTGGGCCTACCGGTTGCGGCAAGACACTGTTAGCCCAAACTCTGGCCACTCAGTTGGATGTTCCCTTTGCCGTCGCTGATGCCACCACTCTGACAGAGGCGGGTTATGTCGGAGATGATGTAGAAAATATTTTATTGCGGCTGCTGCAAGTTGCCGACTTTGACATTGAATCCGCTCAGCGAGGGATTATCTACATTGACGAAATTGACAAAATTGCTCGCAAGAGCGAAAACCCTTCAATAACGCGGGATGTTTCAGGGGAAGGGGTTCAACAAGCTCTTCTCAAAATTTTGGAAGGAACGGTGGTGAATGTACCGCCTCAAGGGGGGCGCAAGCATCCTTATCAAGAATGCATACAAATTGACACGAGCAATATTCTTTTCATCTGTGGCGGTGCTTTTGTCGGTTTGGACAAGATAGTAGAGCAGCGTATTGGGAAAAAATCAATTGGTTTTGTTCAATCTAGTGAGACGGCATTACTCCAGCAACCAACAACAGAACACTTCAAGTACATGGAGCCAGAGGATTTGGTAAAATTCGGTTTGATTCCGGAGATGATTGGACGGCTACCCGTAATCACAGCCGTCGATCCCCTAGACGAAGAATCATTGATGACGATATTGACACAACCTCGCAATGCTTTGGTGAAGCAGTACCAGAAATTACTGAAAATGGACAATGTTCGTTTAGAGTTTCACGCTGAGGCTCTAAAAGCGATCGCTCAAGAAGCCTTTCGACGCAAAACCGGAGCAAGAGCACTGCGAGGCATCTTAGAAGAGCTAATGCTTGATGTGATGTACGAGCTGCCCTCCCGCAAAGATATCACTCGCTGTACGATTACACGGGAGATGGTTGAGAAACGCTCCACGGCTGAACTTTTGGTGCATCCATCGTGGTTACTCAACTCTGAATCAGCCTAGTTTTTGCGAGTAGGAAAAAATAGGAGTTCTATCCAGTCCGCTGAAGTAGTCATCATAAAAACTCTCCTCCTCCGGAGCGTCCGGAGCGTTTGTCTTAACGATCAGTATGAAACGGACGCGATATTAGGGATGCGGCTGCTCTGGGAGAGAAGATCCGTGCCGAGGATGACATAGGACAAGCAGTGGCATAGATTAGCGAGCTAGCCCTCATTGCAGGCTTAAAGACTCCGGGAGTTTGGCGCTGGCGGTTTATGTCCAAAGCTAGCTATCAGTAAGCAGATAATGCCGACATTAATAAAGACATCGGCAATATTGAATATAGGAAAATTGATCAGGCGAAAGTCCAGAAAATCGACCACAGAACCAGCGACAAACCGATCAATACCATTCCCCAAAGCTCCTCCCAAAATAAAGCCATAGCCTAGCTGCTCAAACCTACTCATCTTTGGCCCAAACCAAGCAAGTGCCATTAAACCCAGGCTCACAAATAGAGAAAGCCAGCGCAGCCAGCCTCCTCCTTGACTAAAGAGACTAAAAGCCGCGCCAGTGTTTCTCACATAGGTAAAGTAAAAGACACCAGGCAACAGGGGCAGGGGTTGGGCTAAATACTGCACCACTAGATATTTAGTCAACTGATCCAAAATCAGACTGATAATAGCAGCAATCCAGAAGAAGCGATTTTTCAAGCGCATGGTAATTGGGTTTCGGTTAGTGGTTAGTGGTTAGTGGTTGGTGGTCAGTAAAAGAACAAACTAACGACTAACAACTAACTACTACTAATAAAACATCAGTTGCCGTAGGGCAAACGCTAACACTGTAACAGCACAGACCACGACTAGCTGCCCTGGAAGGGGATAAATCGAGAATTTCATAATCGCTTCCATGAGGGACAAGCTGCCAAAGGTTGCCAAACTAAAGGCGTGGTAAATCATCAAATAGCCAATCCCGTAGGCATGAATCGTCAACAGACCACAGATGCAGCTAAAGGCTAATGATTCAACACGAGGTGGCATCCGAAAGGCCAAAAATCCGCAAACCCAAGCCCCAGCAATAAAGCCAAGTAAGTAGCCAAAACTCGGCTCTCTTAAGTAGCTCAGTCCACCGCCTTGAGTAAAGACGGGTAGATTCAAGCCCAGAACAATATAAGCGATTTGAGAAAGGGCACCAGCACTTTTACCACCTAAACAACCCGTGAGGAGTACAGCCCCGATTTGATAGGTGACACCGAGCGATAGGGTGTGGATGCCTTGCCCAGACCAATCCCAGGGCGGATTGGTCACGAAAGCTTCCACAAAAGTGCCACCGATTGTCAACAGTAAGCCAATCAACGCCCACAGAAGTTCATTGGGAACAGACACAGTCAGATAGAGGCTAGGAGCCAAAATGTATAAGGTCGAAGGCAATTATTGTAAAAGAAAGAAGGTCTTTCGTTTTACTTGCTCAAGGAATTGCTTGTTGCCTAGCCCTCAATTCTCTTGAGGATTGCCCGGACTAGACTTGACAAATTAGCCTTTTTACCGATATCTTTGAATGTACCCTTAAAATTTTAATATTTATTTGAAAAATAATCCCTTCTAACCCTGGCTTGATAGTTGCTGATCCCTGTGGCTGATAAACAGGTCTTTCTGTAATCTAGCTATAGAGAAAGATGAAGTAGTTTTTTATCCTTCACCTAAAACGCCAAAGACAAACTCCAATAGCCTTTTAAAACCTTGGGTTGCTAACGTAAATCAAAGTTTTCCCCAAGCCACCGTATTTATATTTGATGGAAAGCCTTTCAAGTTCAGTTCATCAAAGTGGCTGCTGCCTTGCTTCTTAAACTTCCCTTTACGTGAAAGCGCTATCCTTCTATAGTCTTTCTTTACTGTAGAAGTTCAGGGAACTCAGATAGCGATGCTTTTCCGGTTCAACCTAACCCGTCCCAATCGTTTGGCTGCTTCATTTTCGGTAGTAGCTTTAACAATGATGACTTTATCCGCTTGCGGCGGACAAGAAACTGCCACTACCGAAGGGGGTACGGCTCCTGGTACAGCAACTAATGCAGGTGCAGATAAACTCGCCCTCGCTGAGAATACGCAACTCGTTGGCGCTGGTGCATCATTTCCTGCTCCCTTGTACCAGCGTTGGTTCCAAGATTTAAACCAGAAATATCCCCAACTCCAGGTCAATTATCAGTCAGTGGGCAGTGGCGCTGGCGTCGAGCAGTTTACTAAGGGTACAGTAGACTTTGGCGCTAGTGACGTGGCTATGAAGGATGAAGAAATCCAAAAGGTGGGCGAGCAAGGCGTCATCCTCCTGCCAATGACAGCAGGTAGCATTGTACTTGCCTATAACGTCCCAGGTGTCGAGCAACAAATCCAGTTACCCCGGCAAGTCTATACCGATATCCTTCTCGGTAAAATCACGAATTGGAACGACCCCGCGATCGCAAAAGCTAATCCTGAAGCTAAGCTACCCGACCAAAAAATTACAGTGGTACATCGTTCTGATGGTAGTGGTACTACAGGGGTCTTTACAAAACATCTCAGTGTTATCAGCCCAGAGTGGAAGCAAAAAGTTGGGGAAGGCAAAACTGTAGAGTGGCCCGTTGGTGTTGGGGCAAAAGGAAATGAAGGGGTCACAGCCCAAATTCAGCAGACCCCAGGTGCAATTGGCTATGTCGAGTACGGCTATGCCAAAAACAACAATCTGAAGGTTGCCACATTAGAAAACAAAGCTGGTAAATTTGTTGCCCCTACCGACGAGGCAGCGTCAAAAACCCTGGAAGCTGTAGAACTTCCTGAAAACCTTCGGGCTTTCATTTCTGATCCAGAAGGGGGCGAAGCTTATCCTATCGTCAGCTACACTTGGATACTTGCTCATCAGAAATATTCCGATCCGCAAAAAGCCAAAGCAGTAGAAGCTATGATCGAATACGGTTTGACTGAGGGTCAGAAAGTTGCCCCAGAACTGGGGTATGTTGCTCTGCCTCCGAACGTTAGAGAGAAAGTAGCTGCTGCTGCCGATCAAATCAGCCCAGATTACACCATTTCTGTTAAATAGAGTAAGTAGAGCTCGGCGTAAGCGTTTAGTCTCGCTTAAGGGCAATAGCTCTCGCTCACAGAGCCAAGTGAAGATCGCTCTTAAGTCAGAAAAAAGGGCTGATTAGTTGCAAATGTTCGCTCCCACCCTTTTTATCCATAAGTCTGTTTAGTAAAGTCCACCATGACTACACAAGCTGAGGAAGCTCTATCGACCTTCCAACCTCGATCCAGCGTAGAAAAAACGCTGGATCGGGGGTTTATCTGGCTAACTCGCCTCTTAGCGCTGGGGGTTGCCGCTCTTTTGCTCATAATCGCAATAGCGGTTGCCATCAGGGCTATGCCTGCTATCAAGCAATACGGTCTGGGATTTTTGGTTACAAGTACCTGGAATCCCGTTAAAGACGAGTATGGGGCGCTTCCCATGATTTACGGGACAATTGTTAGCTCTGCGATCGCGTTGCTTTTGGCAGTCCCTATTGGGGTGGGAACCGCTGTTTTCTTGAGCGAAAATTTTCTCCCCTTATCCGTTCGGACCCCCCTGGTGTTCATGGTGGAGCTTTTAGCCGCTATTCCTAGTGTGGTGTATGGTTTGTGGGGCATTTTTGTCCTAGTCCCCTTCCTTACTCCAGTCGGTCAGTGGCTGCACAATACCTTCGGTTGGTTACCCCTGTTTTCCACAAACCCTGCAAACCGCTCGATGCTCATAGCGGGGGTAGTCTTAACCATTATGATTTTGCCAATCATTACAGCCATTTCTCGCGATTCTCTAGCTGCCCTTCCTCCCGATTTGCGGCAGGCATCTCTGGGTTTGGGAGCAACGCGCTGGGAAACCCTCTTCAGGGTGCTGATACCCGCTGCCTTCTCCGGCATTGTTGGTGCAATCATGCTAGCGCTAGGTCGTGCGATGGGAGAAACCATGGCGGTTACCATGCTCATTGGCAATTCCAATGATATTAAGCTTTCGCTGCTAGCTCCCTCTAATACAATTGCTTCCCTACTTGCCAATCAATTTGGTGAGGCCTCCGGACTGCAAGTTGCAGCGCTCATGTATGCTGGGCTAGTACTATTTCTCATCACACTATTAGTAAATGTTTTGGCTGAGTTGATTGTGCGCCAAGTGAAGAAGTTCTAGCCAGTCAAGAAAGCCTGCCGAAATCTTTTGTAGAGTTTTGCCCTATGTCAAATAGTACTCAAGATAGACAGTCCTGGGACTCTCATGAAAGCGGAATGGCTCGGTCTTACACCAATCCGCGATCGCTGTTTGGGATAGTCATGACCATTCTGGCGGGTGCCTGTCTGCTCCTTGCCCTTATCCCCTTATTTGCGGTGATGATCTATGTCCTTACCCAGGGAATTAACCGCTTGAACTTGGACTTGTTTACCAAGCTGCCTCCAGCCGCAGGTTTACAGGGAGGGGGAATTGGCAATGCGATTATCGGCACTCTGATAACAGTAGGAATCGCAACTCTCATCAGCGTTCCCTTTGGGGTTTTTGCCGCCGTCTACTTATCAGAATTCAGTTCCGGCAAAATTGCTCGCTGGATTCGCTTTGCGACTAACGTCCTCGCTGGCGTCCCCTCAATTATTGCCGGGATATTTGCCTACGGGGTTATTGTTGCTACAACAGGAAACTTCTCGGCAATGGCAGGGGGAGTGGCACTAGCCGTACTCATGTTGCCGACGATAGTACGCACGACGGATGAAGCCTTACAAATTGTCCCAAAAGATGTGCGCTGGGCATCAGTAGGACTGGGAGCTAATGATTATCAAACCGTGTTACAAGTCGTACTTCCTGCCGCCGTACCCGCCATTCTCACCGGAGTAACTCTAGCCATTGCCCGTGCAGCGGGAGAAACAGCCCCTTTAATTTTCACGGCACTCTTTTCACCCTTCTGGCCGAGATTGTCGCCGGAGACGTTATGGGCTCAGCCCATCGCAACGCTTTCTGTTTTGGTGTATAACTTTGCGATCGTTCCCTACAAAAGCCAGCAGGAATTGGCTTGGGCAGCATCTTTAATTCTAGTGATCATGATCTTGCTGACCAGTGTCCTCGCTCGCTGGGCAACTCGTAAGAGCATCTATTGAAGCAAAGATTAATTTAGCTTATAGCAGTCCTTAATAAAATAATAGGAGAGTCGCGAAATTAGGTAAGCATTGATACAATGAGAGGGTTAATTGCGTGAATATCAGCCGCAGAATTTTCCATTACAAATAAAAAGGAGCTGAATTTGAAGTAGTAATTAAGTGTTGATGGAGCAGCAATCCTTGAGGAATGAACTCCATTACTACTTCAACACCATTAAAGCTATGCCTTTGGAGGACGTTGGGGTATCGAAGCTGTTAGTAATAAATGTTGGAAGTTTTGCAAACAGTAACGAAGAACCTTCTTCTCTTGGAATTATTGGAATAGTGTAAAAATAAAATCCCCAGAGGATTCTTATGTCTTCTCATCAGCAAACTGCCAAGTACAACCAGCGCCTTGCCGATCAAACTGAAACTGTTCTACAGACTGAAAATCTTGATATTTATTACGGGAAGTTTCTAGCTGTTCAGGGAGTTTCCCTGGAAGTCCCTAAACATCGCGTAACGGCCTTCATTGGTCCATCAGGCTGTGGCAAAAGTACCCTACTCCGGTGCTTTAACCGACTCAATGATTTAATTGATGGATTTCACATTACTGGGAAAGTTCATTATCAAGGTCGAGATATTTACAATAAGAGCATCGATCCAGTGGAAGTGAGACGGCGGATTGGCATGGTTTTCCAAAAGCCGAACCCCTTCCCTAAGACAATCTATGACAATATTGCCTATGGAGCGCGGGTGAATGGCTTCAAAGGCGATTTAGATGAGTTGGTAGAGCGCTCACTGCGGCAAGCGGCTCTCTGGGATGAAGTTAAAGATAAGCTCAAGCAAAATGGTCTTTCCCTATCCGGTGGACAACAGCAACGGTTGTGCATTGCTCGAACCATTGCTATCAATCCCGATGTGGTGTTAATGGATGAACCTTGTTCCGCTCTTGACCCCATTTCTACCCTCAAGGTTGAAGAGTTGATGCACCAGCTCAAGGAAAACTACACCATTGTGATTGTTACTCACAATATGCAGCAGGCCACCCGTGTGGCCGATATGACAGCCTTTTTCAATGCCAAGGCAACAGACAAAGGTGGGAAAATGGGCTATTTGGTGGAATATGACGCAACCGAAAATATCTTCCAAAATCCCCAACAAGAAGCGACTCGCGACTACGTCAGCGGACGATTCGGTTAATCCGTTTCCGTCGATTTTCACCGAATACAGCACTTGAAGAATTTGATGCCAAAGTAGGGTGGGCATTGCCCACCCTACTAAATTTAAGCAACTGAATCCCGAACTTGTACAGGTTCTGACTTGCGAACTGCCATACTGCTCGTGGATGAGAGTTTGGCAGAGATTGGTGTGGTGGTTGAGAGGAGTTTCGTATAAAGAGAACTCAGTCTACAACCAACACTTTCCCAACTCATCGCAATTTCCACCCGTTGCCGACCCACTTCACCCAGTTCGTCTCCCCACGCGGGATTACTCAGAATACGGTCAATGGCTTGGGCAAATGCCTCTTCATCTTGAGGAGGTACAAGCAGTCCCGTGACTTCCGGTACTACAGTAAACTGCAAGCCGCCAACTTTACTGGCAACAACAGGTGTACGACAAGCCATTGCCTCAATGCTCACTAGTCCAAAGGGTTCATAATGGCTGGGAACGACACACACATTCGCCGCTGCGTAGTAGGTGGGTAAGTCTTCATCCGTTAGGCGTCCGGGGAAGGTCGTAATGGTTTCTATACCCAGTTCTTTAACAATACCCTTAATGCGATCGCACTCTATACCGTCACTTTCACCTGGGCGAAAACCCCCTGCGATAATTAAGCGTAGATCAGCTTGACCCAACCAACTCGATTTTGCGATCGCTCGTACTAAAGTTTCAATACCCTTGCGTCGGTCAAATCGACCCACATACAGCACTACCTTGGCATCCGGCGTAATACCAAGCTTTTGCCGTGCGACATCCCGTTTAATTGCCCCCATTTTCTCCACATCTGTACCACAAGGAACGATTTCAACCGTACCTTTTGTGGAAACTAGAGTTCGCATATGTTCCTGTTCTTGAGGACTCGTCGCAACAACCAAGTCTGCTGTCTCTAAACAAGCTTTTTCTACAGCTAATCGAGTCGAAGCAATTTCCGGAAGGTCATGCGTAGTACGATACTTCACAGCTCCTAAGGAGTGGTAAGTATGTACCTGCTTGAGGGGTTGGTGCTTTTTCAATTCCATCCCTACCCAAGAAGACAACCAGTAATTGGTATGCACCACGGGGTATTGGTATCCTTCTTGTTGCTGAAATGCCTGAAATTGCTTCACAAACTCTGGTAAGTAACCAAAAACCTGATCTCGACCAATGAACGTTGCCGGGCCTGCGGTTAACCGGATTGTTCGACAATTCGGTGTATGTTGAACCATACTGTCTTGGTCGGGACTAATGCGGCGAGCGAACATATCCACTTGCCACCCTGCTCTTGCCAGTGCTAATCCGACTTGACGCACATAAACATTCTGCCCACCGGCTTCTTCTTTGCCTATTTCCGCTGCTGGGTCGCCACTAACCGAAATCAAGGCAACTCGACGTTGTTGATTTAAGAGCATGGTAGATTTTCACCTCATGATGATCTGCCCTACGCCTCGGCTCACGAGTTGAAATACAATTTTCACTTCCTCAGAGTCGAGGGCAGGTGCAACGAAACAAAATACATACCAGCCAAGGACACTGACTAGAACAAATACATTAATTAAATAATGCTTTCTTTTCAGTCTCCTCTCAATGCCGACGGAGTTAGCTGACGGGCTAGGACTGAGAGATGTCCCTCTTCTTTGATTTGTTTAATTCATAAACGGGAAGATTTGCCCCAGAAACTGGTTCCCCCGTTCTAGAGCTTGCTCTCGCCTGGACACTCTTGTAAGCAACACTCTAGATTAGGCTGACTTTAGATTTGCTGATTGTATTATCGTAATACGTTTTCTTCTGTTAATCAATAGATAAAAACGTTGATTTTTACAAAGTTTTTATAAATTACAGACATAAATAAATGCAATACGTCATGTGGCTATAGGGTTGAGGAAGATCATCGCTATCGTCTTGACGAGCAATTTATTGATGGCTCATCTGTGATTTTCCCTCCCCCCTGCGATCCCCGAACACCCAATCCAAGATAGGATAAGTTCTAATTTTGAAAATCCGTTTGTTGTGAATCATGCTTATGAAGCGCTACTTATCACGTCTTGTTGCCCTAGTGTTGGTTGTTGTTATTGGTCTGATGGGATGTTCTTCAACCAGTGCTTCGGGTTTGACGGGAGATTACCGCCAAGATACATTAACGTTGTTACAGACCTTGAGGACAGCCATTGAATTACCAGAGGATGCGGCAGACAGAGTAGAGGCCCAAGCTCAAGCGCGTCAATCTATTAATGATTTTGCCTCTCGCTATCGTCGAGATGCGAGTGTGTCTAACCTCGCCTCCTTTACCACAATGCGAACAGCCTTGAATTCTTTAGCGGGTCATTATAGCTCCTACCCCAACCGCCCCTTACCCCAAAAGTTAAAGACCCGCCTAGAGCAGGAATTTCGGCAGGTAGAGGGCGCTCTGAAGCGAGGTGCATAGCCGAGGCTTTGACTGATACTCCTACTTGGATATGTCATCTAAAACTTGACGGAAACGGTAGAGACAATTTAGTCTGGACGCTAGAACTCTTGGGGGTTTGATTGCTCAAACCCTCATTTTTGCATTAAAAAATTTCTGCAATTGTCCGGAATTGTGGGTGAAATTGCCGAAGAAAAAGAAAAATCCCGGAATTATAATGCTGAGCTGTTGCCAGTTTGTTAAGACTGAAAACGCTGACTTTTTGTTCTTGTGTGGTGTTTGTAGGAATGTTTAACGGTTTTCTTCCAGATGCGCGACGGCAGCAACGCCTGTACCGCCGCCTCATTGCCGCGCTCTTCACCAGTAGTAGCCTAGTCAGTCAGTGTTGGTTGACGCCAGTAGCTCAGGCTCAAACTTCCGGCTATTGCCAATTATCCAATGATGCGATCCTCCAAAAGGAAAACTTACGTGTCTCTGCGCTAAAAGGTAACTCAGACTCCGAAAAGCGCTACAAAGACCTTGTTAAACAACACGCCGATTATTTGCGGCAGTGCCGCTCTCGGACTTGGCCGAATACTCAGGCCATTTGGCTGCGCTTATACCCTTGTGATGTTCGCTCTGGAGCGATTGATGACGTCCTAGACCGTCTGGTTAACCGAGGCTACAACCAGGTCAATGTTGAAGTGTTTTCTGACGGTCAGGTACTCTTACCCGCGTCTGATAATCCTACAGCTTGGCCCTCAGTAGTGCGAACGCCTGGGGCAGAAAAAGTCGATTTACTGGCGCAAGTTATTCAAAAAGGGCATGAGCGGGGGATGAAGGTTTATGCCTGGTTATTTACGATGAATTTTGGCTATTCCTACGCCCAGCGTTCAGACCGCCAAAGCGTACTAGCCCGCAACGGTAGGGGACAGAATACCTTGTCTTTCGTCCCAGACGGCCCTCAAGTCTTCATTGACCCTTACAATATGCAGGCAAAGACAG
>JBFLZA010000075.1:0-18613 GCA_040756535.1 Cyanobacteriota bacterium | reverse complement strand
AGTAACCAGGTTAACGATGAGCCGTTGTTGGTTTCAGGACTAGCACTCTGGCAGTGGCGTCAGGAGGCTCGCAAGTCCGCTCTAGAGGGGGATATTCCAACAGCTGAAGTAGACTGGCTGCTTGCTGAAGTAGCAGGACTTGACGCCCTGGCGCTGCGATTAGAGGCATTCAAAGACCGCTCTTTTATCAAGTTGCGAGTCTCTCTGCCAAAGCTATCTCAGCTTTGGCAGCAGCGTATTCAAGAGCGTGAGCCAGTTCAGTACCTCGCTGGAGTAACTCCCTGGCGTCATTTTTCCCTCAAAGTTTCTCCGGCCGTTCTGATCCCCCGCCCAGAAACGGAGTACCTGATTGACTTGGCTGTGGAAGCGACGAAAAACAGCCCAACACCTAATCTAGCATCAGGACACTGGGCAGATTTAGGAACCGGCAGTGGCGCGATCGCTCTGGGACTGGCAGAGGTTTTTCCCTCTGCCACCATTCACGCTGTTGATCGCAGTGCTGAGGCTTTAGCCATTGCTCAACAGAATGCTCAACAACTAGGCTGGCAAGAAAGGATTCAGTTTTACCAAGGGTCGTGGTGGCAACCGCTTGATGCCCTAAAAGGTCAGATGAGTGGTATAGTGGCAAACCCTCCCTATATTCCCAGCCATGTGATACAAGATCTAGAGCCGGAGGTTCGCAATCACGAACCTCATCTTGCCTTAGATGGCGGGACTGATGGTTTAGACTGCATCCGGCAGCTAATTGCCGCCTCTCCCGACTATCTGCGCCCTGGTGGTGTCTGGCTTGTTGAAATGATGGCAGGACAAGCCGATACAGTTCAAGAGTTGTTACATCGACAGGGGAGTTATTGCCATATTCAAATTGTGTCGGATTTAGCCGGCATTGACCGCTTCGCTCTTGCTTACCGAAGTCAGGTTGAAGGTGAGAAAGTTGCTAAATGATGAACGATGAAAAAGTCTCAATTCAAGACTGGGTAAGAGTCCTCCCAAGTCTGGCTCGTCAGCGTTGAGTAGCATTCGAGGTTAGTGGGAATTAAAATCTCCTTCCCGAAAATTGAATTTTGAACAATTCATAATTCATAATTCATAATTCATAATTCCTTTGACTAATGACCCAAGTTTCTATGTCTGCCCTAGTTGCTGGGGCACGCTCAGGTCAGTTGGTAAGCTTTCCTACTGATACAGTACCAGCGCTAGCCGTGCGACCTGACTGCTCAGAGTTAATATTTATGGCAAAGCAGCGGAGTCAAGAGAAACCGTTGATTTTGATGGGAGCATTTCCCGCCTCTGTTTGGTCCTTTGTGAAAGGCACTGATGCGGAAAGGGAAATTTGGCAACAAGTTGCTCAACAATACTGGCCAGGAGCACTGACTTTAGTACTCCCCGCCTCCGCTCAAGTCCCGGCGGCGATGAACCCCTCTGATCCGACGACAATCGGGGTGCGAGTGCCAAACTCTAAAATTGCGATCGCCATTTTGTCTCAAACTGGCCCTCTAGCAACCACTAGCGCCAACCGCTCAGGCGAACCCCCCTTACAAACCATGGAAGAAGTTGAGGCGCAGTTTCCTGATGTACTCACGCTTGATCCCAATGAGCTAGAAGCGATCAAACCAATAACCCCTGGTATCCCTTCTACAGTTGCTAAATGGACAGGAGAAGGCTGGCAAATTTTACGACAAGGAGGCATTCACCTAGAAAGTTGAGGGTTAGCAGATTGGTGAGTGCCCTCGACGCTCTCTTTGACCCTAAAAAAACTCGCTATGCTTGAGAAGATTTCACTGTTTCAGCAAAGCAGGAAAAAATCTAAATTATATTTTTGTTGAGAAGTATGGGCGCAATGGAGCTAATTTTTCTGATATTGGGCGTCGGTTTGGGAGTGGTGGGGAGCCGCGCTACCCAATCTTTTAAAAAACCAGTCGATTCAACCCCCTGGGTTCCCCAAGCCGCAAATTCTGGCAATCTCCAACCTTCTCAGGAGGAACAAAAACCTCTCCAGCAGGAGCCGAATTCACCTTTGAAAGAAGAGCCGCAATCTGTCTCCGGTGAACTCCAACCTCTTGAGGAAGAACTCAAGCAAACCCAACTGGCTTATGAAATGGCAAAAGAAATGAGCCAGTTTAAGGGGGGGTTTTTAGCCCGCACTGCCCATGAGCTGCGATCGCCTCTTAGCAGCTTAATCGGTATGCATCAGCTAATTTTGGGTGATCTGTGCGACTCTCCAGAAGAAGCGCGAGAGTTTGTTGCCCACGCCAACAACTCGGCTTTGAAAATGGTCAAGCTTTTGGACGAGGTGATTGATATTGCGAAAACTGAACACGGGACAAACCGATTGGAACTACGCTCTTTTCCCTTGACGCCGATTTTTGAAGACGTTTATCGTCTGACGCATATGCAAGCGGGAAATAACAATCTCCAGTTTGAACTGGTTCCTCCTGACCCAGAGATCTATGTTTTAGCAGACTCTCGCCGTTTCCGACAGGTGCTGATGGGTATTGTGGACGCCGCCATTGCTCAATTGTCAGAACGCAAAGAAGGGAGTATTAAGGTTTGGGCTACTCCTTCTGAGGAGTCTCAAGAGGTTTGCATTTGGATTGATGTTCAATGTCCAATCAGTGTTTGGAGCGAAACGGTAGATTTACTTTCCCAGACGCCTGAAGTCAAGGAGCAACATAGCCAAACAGACAAAGCTTCACCAGGGCTTACATTATTGATGGTTCAGACTCTCGTTGAAGTGATGCAGGGACGACTGGAAATGCTGCCCATCTCCAACGAAGAGTCTACAGCTAGCTCTACAGAAAGCTTGACTCGACTTCGGTGTTCTATGCCCCTAGGGACTCCTGAGACTGTAGAACCTGCGTTGGCATAGAGGTATGGAGGGGCTGGTTATATAACACCATTGTGGTAGTGGAATTACACTCGAATCCAATACGTTCGTAGAAACGCTGTTGATGGGTAGTCATGAGATAAACTCGCTCTACCCGGTTCATCCGGGGATGTGATAGCACCGTTTCCACTAACTTACGGCCTAGCCCTGCTCCCTGATAGTCTGGATGAATGACAACATCCCAAATGGTTGCTCGGTAAATTCCATCTGAGGTGGCTCTGGCAAATCCAATTAGCCGTTCGTCATCCCAAACACTAATTACTGGTTCACTGTTAGCGATCGCTACTTCCCAATCTTCAATTTTTCGGTCTTGTGCCCAAAAAGCTCCTAGGCGAAAGAGGTCTTGAAGTTTGTGATAATTGATTTGAGACTTGCGGTCGCAAAATTGAATATGGCGGTAATCCATTGTTACCTTAATTCCTTGTTAATTCCTTAAAGATTTACCCAGTTACTGAGGCTAACCTATACAGTATCTGGACAGAAAATCCGCCTGACTTGCTATATTAAATCACACACAAATCCTCATTATTTTAACCATTTCAATTACTGGTGCAACAGGAGAACTATTTTTTTTGTTATCAGTTCCTAACATTGAGAATGAACAAATGCGAATACAGGTTAACTGAAATCGGGAATAGGGAAGGATGCAATCTTACTTATAGTAGAGTCGGAAACGGGGGCGCTCAGCATAACCCCGCCTAGGGAAGCGGTAGCAATACCAAGAGCCATCAGACCGTTGGGAACAAAATTACTGACCATATGGTATAGTTCTCCTTAACGTAAATCCAAAACAATCAATATTTTTAAGGTTATGTAATATCTAGAAGCAATTCTTGGGTCATAAGTTAGAGTTATCAATGGCAAGATTTGACCCTTAAGATAGGCACAAGGAGATAGCTCAAGTCAGCAGAATGAAGGATGTCAGATTACAGCATCACTCAAAAATCTGCACTCGCTTTTTGCAGCAGATAGGCATGAATTAACCGATCAAGTTCCCCGTTCATCACCTCAGCAATTGTCTTTGTTTCCACACCCGTGTGGCAATTTCGCACTTTTCCCTCTATGCATCGATTGCTACTAAAGATTATGCATGGATAATCACGAATAATTGAGCTAAAGACGCAGCAACGTTGATTAAATTGCGTTGGATTTCGCTAATTGCCTTAAGCCTTGCGCTTGAGCAAGGGCAGGCAGTCTCTTTGCTTTCCTGAGGGAGAGCTAAATTTCAGCCACAAAGAGTCTGAAGGGGTTCTTACATCCAGGAGAAAATTTTAGGCCTGAACCCAAAACTCTCGATCCGGATGCGAGAACCCCGACTTTAGCTTTTGGACGTGAAGAATACGCCCTATATGGGCGGTGTTTTCTCTGTTAAGCGTGCAACCAACGGGCGGCGTCTTTAGCGTGGTAAGTGAGAATCAAATCAGCACCAGCACGCTTGAAGCTGGTTAACGTCTCCATTACTAAACGCTCTTCGTCAATCCAGCCGTTGAGGGCAGCTGCTTTAACCATAGAATACTCACCAGAGACGTTGTAAGCCGCAACTGGCAAGTTAGTTGCTTCTTTCACACGGCAGATGATATCCATATAAGACAACGCTGGTTTGACCATCAGCATGTCAGCCCCCTCAGCAATGTCTAATTCAATTTCCTTGAGGGCTTCGCGGGAGTTGGCGGGGTCCATTTGGTAAGTGCGGCGATCGCCAAATTGAGGTGCTGAGTCAGCTGCATCGCGAAATGGGCCGTAGTAGGAAGAAGCATACTTCGCGGCATAGGAAAGAATTGGCGTATCCTCAAACCCTGCCTCATCCAATCCTGCTCGAATTGCCTGCACGAAGCCATCCATCATCCCAGAAGGGGCGATAATGTCTGCACCGGCTTTAGCTTGAGATACAGCTGTTTTCTTCAGTAATTCCAATGTCGGGTCATTAAGGACACGACCTGTTAAGTCACCCACTTCCAGGTAACCGCAGTGACCATGACTGGTGTATTCACACAAACAGGTATCGGCGATGATTACTAAATCCGGCACCGCTTCTTTCACTGCCGTTGCGGCTTTCTGAACAATACCGCAATCATGCCATGCACCAGTCGCTTCTACATCTTTTTCTTCAGGAATGCCGAACAGAATGATCGAAGGAATGCCAAGGTCATAGACTTCTTTGGCTTCTTCTACAATTTTGTCTACCGATAATTGGTAGACTCCGGGCATTGATTTCACTTCCTGGGCGAAGCTTTCACCCGGTACGGCAAATAGAGGATAGATCAGATCGCTGGTGGTCAGAACATTCTCACGCACCATGCGGCGTAGCTCAGTGGTTTTGCGAAGGCGTCGAAGACGATGGGTGGGGAACATAGATTAAGATTTGAAAAACTAACAACCTGGAAATGAGAAAAATGTTTCAAATAATTGAGGCGTTTTAACAGTTTAATGCTTCGTTTTCTCAGATTACTCTCTAAATAGGTAACGTTCTGTTAACAATAACGAGCGATCGCTATATTTACCAGGTAGTGCCCTGTGTCTTAAAAACAGAAAAGCACCCACCAGGGGTGCTTTTGCCGTTAGTGCATCCAACTAACGGATGATTGAGAAAATTAGGCTTCAGTCGTTGCCAGTTCCGCTTCAGCAGGGGCTGGAACTTGTACCGGATAAACACTAACTTTCTTACGAGTTCTATCCTTTCTCTCGAAGGTGACAATACCATCAATGAGAGCAAATAGCGTGTCATCGCTACCGCGACCAACATTAGTACCAGGGTGAAACTTGGTACCGCGCTGACGCACTAGGATGTTTCCTGCTCTCACAACCTGTCCGCCAAAGCGCTTGACGCCTAATCGTTGGGCATTAGAGTCACGACCGTTACGAGTACTACCAGTTCCTTTCTTATGAGCCATAGTTTCCTTTGGAAGTGTGTTTCCAGTTAGCTACGAGTGTTTTTTGGTAACAGGGTAAAGAATAGGGAGAAAGGCAAGCATGAATCACCTTTCACCTTTTCCCTACTGCATCATTACCATGATGCAGCAACGCCCAAGCGTTGAAGCCCTACTTTTATTTTGAAGCAGCTTCGGTAGTTTACTCAGTTACAGACGCTTCGGCAACAGTTTCCTCTGTTGTGGGTGCTTCGCTAGCTGTTTGGTCAGTAGGTGTCTCATCTTGCTGTTGAGAAGATGAGAAGAGAACTGAACCATTCATACTGATTGAGTTGATCATCAGCCGAGTAATTTCCTGCCGATGTCCGCGCTTCTTGCGAGTTTTCTTCTTGGGCTTCATCTTGTACACGATGATTTTGCGACCCCGAAAGTGCCGCATCACCGTGGCTTCGACCGTTGCCCCTTCAATAAAGGGCTGACCAATTGTCACTTCACCATCATGCTGAACGAACAAAACGCTGTTGATTATGACGCTCTCTTCGGGTTCGACTGGCAGAAGCTCAATGTCATAAAAACGACCAGGTTCGACACGCACTTGCTTGCCGCCAGTTTCGATAATTGCATAACTCATGGGATTGTCCTTTAGGGTTGCCGTACAGGTAGCTGGTTGCTCTAAGAGCAGAGGGTCTGTTGCCCACAATCCAGCTTTTAACGAAGTCTCAACCTGATCCGAGCAGGTAAGAGCACACAATCTATCATCTTACCTAATTTTTTATGTAATTGTAAATACTTTTTGTTAAATTAGATAATTGTCTTCATTTGTATATCTATCTTTGAAGACATTGCTGTAGGATTCAATGTTAATCCATTGGTTTTAAAAATATCTAAAAAAGTTTCAGAATGTAGGTTATTAAAGTCACAATTACAAAGGTGCTTATTATTAAAATAAGTAGGTAAAAAAATTAAACGAAAGGTGAGAATTGACCCTAATTATCTCTTCAAGAAGACTAGAGGCTTGAAGGTAGGCAATGCCCACCCTAAAGGCTGGTTAGGTTTATTTATATTCATCTACTGAGTAGCTATCAATCAAGTTCTATTCGAGTTAAGCACTAGGATAGATGTTTACCTGGCTTAGATAGAGATAATTTTCAGGAATAACATCAAGCATTAGGCAGAACAGGTAACCAACTAAGTAAGTAGCAAATTTTCACTCGGATTGGGTGGCTTACGAGGTTGCCGCTCTTGTCTGTAAGGAGGAAATTATGTGGGTGGAAAGGCTGGCACGGCTTGGGTATACGGCAAAGGGAATTGTGTATGCCATTATCGGAGTTCTAGCAGTGCAAGCAGCATTGGGCACAGGTGGTAAAACAACTGATGCAAAAGGAGCGCTGGGAACAATCGCAGCACAGCCATTTGGGCAGTTTTTGTTAGCTTTAGTGGCGCTGGGTCTGATTGGATATGTGGTTTGGCGCTTTGTAGAGGCAATTCAAGACCCGGAACATAGAAATAGTAATGAGGCTAAAGGTTGGGCAAGACGTATTGGTTACGCAATTAGCGGAATAATTTATGCAAGTTTAGCGTTCAGCGCGATTCAGCTCATTATGGGTGCGAGCAGTGATGGCAGCAATAGTAGTTCAACGCAACACTGGACGGCACGCTTACTTGCACAACCCTTTGGTCAGTGGTTAGTTGGTGCTATCGGCGCATTTGTTATTGGTCTCGGCTTTTACGAATTTTACAAAGCCTACAAATTCAAATTTCGGAGAAATCTAAAGTTACACCAGATGAGTTCTACCGAAGAAACCTGGGCGATGCGGATTAGTCGATTTGGGATAGCGGCACGGGGCGTGGTTTTTCTGATCACCGGCTTCTTTCTCATTCAGGCAGCACGTCAATCTGACGCTAGCGAAGCGCGAGGGCTGGATGGAGCGCTAGAAACTCTGGCACGACAGCCTTATGGTCCTTTGCTTTTGGGAATTGTTGCCCTCGGTCTTGTTGCCTACGCCATATATATGTGGATACAGGCGCGGTATCGTCGAATTAATGCCTGAACTGCTTAGTCTAGAAGATTCATGAAGCTTTCTGCAACAATTCGACGCCAACAGGTCTAACGGGCACCAAAAATTTCTCCCAAGGCTTGAGCAATATTTAAATAAAAGTTTCCCTGCATTTCGCGGAATAGCTCAAAGGGGGCATTTGGTGTTCCAAAAAAAGGTCGCAATGTCCAAGCTAGCTGCGTACCTACAAAAGCGTAGAGGATAAGCCAAAATCGCAAAACACTCATCCGAGTTGTTAACCCTTCCTCATCTTCCTTGGATAGCAACTGCATTCCTTGATAGAGAAACTTCACACCAATCAAGCCGGTGATGCCAAAAATTGCTACATTCAACAGCTTAAAAAACTGATAATTATAGGTAGTAATTAAGAAAAACAGAGTAATCGGCGCAAAGCTAAAGAGTAAAACACTAATTACAGCGGCAGCTGTCAAGAGCATCGAAAAATGCTGTCCAGCCGTTTTTCGGGAACCAAATAGAATATTAAAGAAGTAGAGGGTGGGAAAACAAATAATCAGGGTGATTAAGTAGAGTGAGGGAAGTTTGACTGCAGAGGATAATGCTTGTGCCCAACCATTGAATGAGCCAATAATCGCTCCATAAATCGCGAAAAATATCGAACTACAGATGAGCAAAGCCGTACTCTTGCTCTTGAGTTTGATGCCTGCGCGAATTTCTTCCAGAAATACAGTGCGATCGCGCAGTAGTCCAATTAAGACGGAAAAGTATTTTGTCCCTTGGTATTGACGTTCTATCATCTGCTTATCCCTAGTACCCATGTTCCTTCTAGCCAGAGTTTTTTCCTAAACCAAAGCCACAAGAGTAACAAGGCGTTTTCCGGAATCAGCTTTAACAGAAAAAGGAGGAGGGCATTGTAAAGGAATAAGGGTAAGGGGAAAAGGCGAAAGGGAGTTGTGAAGGGGAAGGCAGAACGAGAAAAGGCGAAGGAGTGGATTTTTCTGTCTTTTGCCTATTTGCCTCCTCACAGGGTATTCCTTTACCTTGGCCCTTTTACCTTTTCCCTTTCCCCGCCTGGATGACTCCTACTGAACCAATGTTCTAGTAATAGTAGGGATTTGCTGGTTTGGGAATTTTTTTGAGAGAACTCGCTTCAATGACGAGTTGGCGTCTTCCATCCAGGGTTTCAGTAATCATCCGACCTTGAACTTCTTGCCAACTATCAAGCGGATAGGCATCACGAGTACCATTGAGCTTCACCGGTAACCCAACTGGATAAGCGTCAGCAGCACAGCAGGTGATCACAAAGCGAGAAATTAACAGATATTGTGACGGTAGATTAGGGGGATAGACAACAAAACCTTGAACTTTGGCTGGATCACCCGTATATTCATCAGGTTCGGGATAAACGGCAAGTGTCCGTACCCACTCAATTAGCGATCGCTCTTCTGGTCTACTATTACTCCGAAACGTCTGAGGTTGCGCTCTCGTCATCAGTGCCGATTCCGTGACGCCTCGCTGAATAGCGGTTTGGCTAGCAAATACCTGCGGTGTGATCACTAATCCCAAAATTGCCGCCGCTAAGAATAAAGCACTACTCCATCCGGGAGGAAATAAGCTGATGTGTTGACCCACCGGGACAACGGGTGCCCTTCCTTTGGCGAGTCGGCGGGAATGATGGATAAGCTGAAATAACCTCACTGTTGCCAGCAGCACTAAAAAAATTCCTGTCCCAATAACTAACCCAAAGTAATTCGGGTGAATTAATAAACTTAACTGATTTTTCAGCCAGTATTTCAGCATTAAAATGCCCCAAGCTGCTAATGCGAAAATGTCCAAGAGGGGCAGGAATAGGGTTTGAAATTGAGGGCGCGGCCTTCGGGGCCGTTTTGAAGTTTGATTTGAACTCATAAATTTATAGCTGTGAGGAGCAAATAGCGAAAAGCCAAGCGCTTAGCGCTAACTAATGTGCAAGTTAACAAACAATGTCAACAAGAAAGTCAACTGTGCCACCAAACCGAAGATGTAAAAGATCGCTCTTGTCTTGAATACCGATAACATCAAGCCGATCGCTTTGAGGTCAATCATCGGTCCAAATACCAAAAAGGCTAACAGTGAACCACCAGTAAACGTTGAGGCAAAAGCGAGGGCAAAGAAGGAATCTACGGTAGAACAAATAGATACCACTGCCGCTAATATCATCATGGCCACAATTGACATGATCGGACCTTGACCCAAGCTGATGATGATGTCACGGGGAACAGCCACTTGAATTACAGCCGCGATCGCACTTCCCAAAACTAGAACACCGCCCAACTCTCGCAACTCCTGCACCGTATTTTCCATAAGGAGACGTAGCTTATCGCGCAACGGCTTGGTGGGTTTAGCCCCCGTTAATGAAGCCTGTAAAACAGTAGTATCCATCCGCACGGGTCCACCCGGTTGACCGAGTATATAGGAGCCTGATTGTAACAGCGTGGGTTTAGGCTCTTGTGTGGTACAAGCATCTTTCCTCTCCGCTTTTTGTGCGCTCTTTGGTCGCAGCATTGAGCGACTTACCGAAGGTTGTAACAGGGGGCGTAAGTCGGCCTGAACGCTAAAAACACAGCTAATGACAACAGCAATGCCCAACGAAAACAACACTCGCAACACCACGATTTCTGGTTGGTCTCGAAACGCCACCCAAGTTGACAAAATTACGATGGGATTAATCGTGGGTGATGCGAGCAAAAACCCAAGCGCTACAGGAGTCGGTGCGCCTTCAAGGATCAGGCGACGCGCCACGGGTACATTGCCGCACTCACACACCGGGACTAAAAATCCCCCCAAGCTCCCAACAATTGCCCCTAATAATGGGTTTCGAGGTAGAGCGGCAATCAGCTTTTCCATATCGATAAAAAATAGCAGAAAGCCAGAAAGCAAAACCCCCAGCAGCAAAAAGGGAATTGCTTCGACTAGCAAACTTAAGAATAGGGTGAAACCGTTATTTAGCTGATTCATTGTTGATCCGATGATATTGTCCCGGTTTGGACGCGAGCTTGCGTCATTTTATCGAAAAAGCAGTGTAATACTCTTTTTTCTATTGATGCACCCCTTGACAGGGACAATTTAATAAAAGTTGCGATCGCATTACTCAATAGCAGGGTTACAACCCAGTTTTTCAGCGGGTGTGATGCTTACAACAGCCATCAGTTGGGAAAGGTGCTAGCTTAAAATTGGCAGCTATACCTTGCTTTATTGCTGCTTTTTCTGGTAGCGCATAACGCCGTGAACGACGGATTTACACCGCAGCTTCATCTAGGTTTAACCCTCCAAGAATTACAACTATACGATTTCCAAGGAGAATGCTCTCATCCGGAGAAGGAAGTCGCTCACCTCTTTCAAATCAATCCCCTGCTGCCTGGAGTGATTCTCACCTAACAGGCTCAGTTTTTCGGGATGATTTCTCGACGTCGCTTTTTAGAGGTAGCGAATCGGCACCGATTTGATCAGTATTTGAACGATTGCTGGCAACAGCACGTTGGAGGAACGTCTCAACTCTCGTTGATTCTATGCCATGTTGACTTTTTTAAGTTGTACAATGACTCTTACGGTCATCAGGCTGGAGACAAATGTTTGCGGTAAGTTGCACGAGCGATTCAGTCGGCAGTGAAGCGATCGCCTGATTTAGTGGCACGCTATGGCGGCGAAAAATTTGCCGTAATTCTTCCCTTCACTCCAACTGTAGAAACGCTGCAAGTTGCCGAAGCCATTCGACAGGGTGTAACAGCGTTAGCAGTCTCTCATCGCAATTCATCCGTGAGTTGGTGCGTCACCCTGAATGTAGGGGTTGCCAGCATTCTTCTCCCACCGGAAGAGTCGCCAGCAACGCTGATTGCAGCGGCTGATATGGCCTTATATCAAGCTAAATCATCAGGACGCAATAAGACGTGCGTTACAGTTTCGCCTGACGTATCTTTTTTCATCCCTTCTTGAGTCAGCTACAATTCTACAAGCAGATAGAAGCTTTATTCATTTCTCCTATAACTTTTCTTTTTTTAGTTTGTATATTTCTTAGCTTTTATTAAGAGAGAAAAATTATTTTCCATATAACCAAAACTTAACCTAAACTTAGTAGATTATTTACGGTTTATAGGGGACAAATTGTTCAGAATAGATTATATTGCCCAGCTTTTCCAACATCAAAATTGAGTGTTAAATTAGATTGAGTTTATCTCTTTCTAGAGAGAGCATGTCTACCTATTGAATCTTAATATGGTTGCCTTAAAGGAACCCTACACCGAACGACCCGTCTCTGTTCAATCCCAGGCGCAAACTCTACATCTAGAGTCAACGCTCCAAGATTTATCCCTTTATGAGTTCCAAGTTGAATGCTCTCATCCGGGTAAAGAAGTTGCTCACCTGTTTCAAGTCAATCCCCTGCTGCCTGGAGTGATTCTTACCGAGCAAGGCCAGTTTGTCGGGATGATTTCTCGGCGTCGCTTTTTAGAGCAGATGAGCCGTCCTTACGGATTGGAGCTATTTTTGAAGCGCCCTCTCTATTCGTTGTATCGCTTTGCCAATGCAGAGGTATTAAAGCTCAAAGGTGATATGCCGATTGTGGAAGCAGCTCGTCGCTCACTAGAGCGTTCTGCTGAGATGCTCTATGAACCCATTGTGGTTGAGCTGGGGGTGGGAGCGTACCGATTACTAGATGTTCATCAGTTACTGATTGCTCAATCAAAAATTCATGAGTTGACAACTCAGCTACTCAATGAGCAGACGCAAGCTCAACTGATTCAAACAGAAAAAATGGCAAGCCTGGGACAAATGGTTGCCAGTGTAGCTCATGAGATTAAAAATCCTGTGGGTTGCATTACCTGCAACTTTGAATTTCTCTCCAGCTACTGTTATAAACTCATTGAAATTTTGTCAGTTTATGAAACAGAAATAACGGAGATACCTGACAGGATTGCTCAGCTAAAACAAGAATGTGACCTTGATTTCATACTAGAAGACTTGCCCAAAATCTTGAAAAGCATGGCGGCCGGGTCAGAGCGGTTGACGAAAATTGTAGGGGGTTTGCAATATTTCTCTCATTTAGATGAGACAAAGCGTCAGTCAGCAGACCTTCATGAATGTATTGAGAGTACTCTAATCATTTTAAATAACAGACTCAACAAAGCGGGAATTCAAGTTATCAAAAATTATGGATACCTACCAGCAGTGAATTGCTGCTCAGGTCAGCTAAGTCAGGTGTTTATGAACCTAATTAGCAATGCCATTGATGCTCTCGTTGAGAAGCAATCTAAGCCAGTCATTGGTGCTAAAATATGGCAGCCTCACATTGAAATTAGCACTGAATTGATGGAAGAGCCAGAGGCTGATTGGATATCGGTACGAATTGCTGATAACGGGTCTGGGATACCGTCAGAGATTCAAGCGCGAATTTTTGAGATGTTTTTCACAACTAAACCTGTGGGGAAAGGTACGGGCTTAGGTTTAACAATTAGCCATCAAATTGTTACTCAAAAACATGGAGGTGAATTGCATCTGCGTTCTCAGCCGGATACAGGTACAGAATTTCACATTCTTCTACCCCTAGATTAGGAGTTGCCCAAAATAACTGGCTTTTGGATTAGGAATAAGTTAAAGGCAAAAGGACACTCAACCAACTTTTTACCTTTTCTTCTCAATATGCAATGGGTAAGCACGACAGCTTAACCCAAGTCATTAAGGGCAGCCACGGGTAGATTGATTGCCCCTACTTGCGTTCTGGATGAGCCGCCTCTGGGGAGGAAGCACCCATCTGGCTAATCGTAGCTAGTAGCTGGTAGAGACGACCGAAGTCTCGTTGGTTGAAGTACAAAACTAAGCGCGGTAAGTCAGTAGTTCCATCAGGGGTTTCTTCTGGTAAAGCTCTACTTTTCTCAATCCGCCCCTTGACCAAGATGTCGCTAAAATTAGCATTAAGTTGTTCGACTTGTTCATCCGACAACTCAGATTTGAGGCGAATGACGAATAGATCGCCGACATAGCGGCTGGAGTGATAGAGACGGTAAAAGCTATCGATCGCTTCGTAAGCTACGTCTAAGTTATCGGTGACTGTGTAAAGACTGGAATCTTCCGGGCTTATCAGACCCCGTTCGATTAAATGCTTGTGAACGTAAGCATTCCAGCCTTGCCAGTAGGTGCCACCCGGTTTATCCATTAACACTAAAGGTATTGGCCCTGACCTTCCAGTCTGACAGAGGGTTAGGCACTCAAAGGCTTCATCCTGGGTACCAAAGCCTCCTGGAAATAGAGCAATAGCATCACTCTCCCTCAGGAAAAATAGCTTGCGTGTGAAGAAATACTTAAAATCAATCAGCTTGGGGTCGCCTTCAATATAGCGATTTGCTCCCTGTTCAAACGGCAGCTGAATATTCAAACCAAAAGATTTGTCCGGACCCGCACCAAGGTGTCCCGCTTCCATAATTCCACCACCGGCACCTGTCATGACCATGAATCCCTGCTGGGTTAAGTAATGAGCAAATTCAGCCGCCATCTTATATTCAGGGGTATCTGAAGCAATCCGTGCCGACCCGAAAATGGTTACTTTCCGCACATGGCGATAGGGGTAGAAAACTTGGAAAGCCCGCTCCATATCTTGCACCGAAGCGGTTAAAATTTTCCAGTCTAGTCGATCAATTTCTTCTCCAGCCAGTCGGACTAGCACGGACAGTGCCCGTTGAATCAATCTCCCATGTTGCAGGGTAGGCAGTTGGTCAATCAGTGCCGCTAAATCTTCTTGAAGTGACTTGAGGGCATGGTTGGAGGTTGCTCGAGTCATAACTGCATTATCTGACGGCTCTCTATTCTATACGAGATTTGCAAGTGCTTGGGAGAGAATTGTATTTTTTGATACATTTTTTTGGGTAGGAATTTCAGTACTGTGGTATCAAAAAGCGCCTTAGCATTGATAGCTCAAGGCGCTTCTAGATAATTTCACATTCTCAATGTCCTCAGTGTTGGAGGTTATTGCTTGGTTGGAGTGAGTGGATAGAGTGCGGCAAGAGTAAAGTCGCTAGTCTTGGCTGACCACACCCGATTGATGTGGATACCAGTTACCCAAAATACAAGAGTATAGTATAGCTGACTTGGGCCAGCCATACGGTTAAGGTAGAGCGAGAGCTTACCGCTAGCGACCATCCATTAGAGGTATTTTTCCAATGTATTTGCCAAAGTCGTTTTAGGAACTGCGCCAACAACCATATCAACCCGCTGGCCTCCCTTAAAAATCATTAGTGTGGGGATGCTGCGGATTCCATACTGGCTAGCTATATTGGGATTCTCGTCAGTGTTAAGCTTAACAACTTTCACCTTACCTTCGTATTGCTGTGAAATTTCCTCCACGACAGGTGCAACCATTCGACAGGGACCGCACCAAGGTGCCCAAAAATCAACTAGAACGGGAACGTCACTTTCAAGTACGTCTTGCTTAAAACTAGCGTCTGTAACATTTAAGGCTGCTGACATGCCTGGAAATCCTTGCGTGTACCTTTTCTATCTTGATATTCCTGGCATTCTACCACAGCCCAAAGCCAGGATATATACTCTGAATACTATACCTTCTGGCATAAATTCAGTTTTCAGCCCTGATGGTTTTAACTCACCATGCCAGACTTCTGTTCAAAAAAGGAACCGCCCGAACGTAGTCGGGCGGAGTGTGGTGTGAGGAGTGAACGGAAACATGCGTCTCCGCTTTCTCTATTGTAAGCGACAGCTTTAGTTTTTCTATTGCTCCTTAAGGGATACTGGAAATTTTAACGATCGCTGTAATGCCACTAAAAACACTGGCACCTCTTATCCCTGAATTAGCGATCGCGCAACGGATAGTTATTTACCCATGCCTAATTGTTGGGCTTTTTGGTATACTTTCCCTTCCGTGAGCAGAGAAGGGGCAATGAGTACTTCAACTTGCTGCATTTCCTTGATGTTTTTGGCTCCTAGAGTGCCCATACTGGTTTTCAGTGCCCCCAAGAAGTTATGAGTGCCATCATCCAGTTGGGCGGGACCGGTGAGGATTTGCTCTAAGGTGCCAGTAGAACCCACCTTGATGCGCGTACCGCGTGGTAAAACTGGGCTAGGCGTTGCCATACCCCAATGAAACCCTCGTCCGGGTGCTTCTTGGGCACGGGCAAACGGCGAACCAATCATGACACCATCTGCACCACAGGCAATACATTTACAAATGTCGCCCCCTGTGACTAAACCGCCATCAGCAATAACAGGGACATAGTTACCCGTTTCATTGTAGTAATCGTCACGAGCCGCCGCACAATCTGCGATCGCACTGGCTTGAGGCACACCCACACCCAAGACACCACGAGACGTACAAGCTGCACCCGGTCCAATACCGATTAGCACAGCCGCAGCACCCGCCTTCATCAAGTTGAGGGTGACTTCATAAGTAACGCAGTTCCCCAAAATTACTGGCATCGGCATGTCCTGACAGAACTGCGCTAAATCCAGAGGGGTTACTGATTCTGGCGAAAGGTGAGCGGTTGAGACAACCGTTGCCTGGACAAAAAACAAATCTGCACCGGCTTGAGCCACAACCTCGCCGTATTTCATTGCACCCGCTGGGGTAGCGCTCACCGCAGCAATCCCACCTTGCCGTTTAATTTCCTGAATCCGCTGAGTGATCAGTTCCGGTTTAATGGGTTCAGCATAAAGCTCCTGCATCAGGGGAACGAACTCAGAGTTTCCCACTGAGGCGATGCGATCGAGTATCGGTGATGGATCGGCGTAGCGCGTTTGAATCCCCTCTAAATTCAGAACACCCAATGCTCCTAGCTGGGACAAAAGAACCGCCATGCGAACATCTACCACCCCATCCATTGCACTCGCAATAATTGGAATTTCTCGCTCGATGCCGCCAATCCGCCAACGAGTATCCGCTAAACTGGGGTCTAAGGTTCTAGTTCCCGGACACAGTGCAATTTCATCGATTCCGTAGGCTCGGCGAGCTGCTTTACCCCGCCCAATTTGAATATCCACGCTTCTAACGTTCCCAAAACTGCTTGGTGTTTGTTAGCGTATCAAATTGCAGCAAGAATTGCTCTGATGGGATGAATGACTTATCCCCCAAGTAACTAAGAACTGGGGGAAAGAGGAACCTGTTACAGATTTATTATTTAGAGGACTCTTGGGGAGGAATTTGCCTTTAAACCTTAGTTTTTGTGGCTGACGGGAGTGGTGATGTAGCGATTGATGTTCTAGTTAATGCTTGAGTTGATGGCTCTATCGATGACCCATCTGATAAAGAATCGTTAGTCGGAGTATCACCACTCGTTGTCCCCTGATTCCGAAGCAATTGGCTTACTTGGCCCATTAGCGCCCCCAACTTCCCTTCCTCTAACAAGGTGTTGATCAGCGCCAACCCACTGGTAGAGAGTAGTAGTTTGTTGATGTCGCCTGCACCATTGCCGTTATTGCTATTAGCACCAGGGAACGCATAAATTCGGGTATCACCCAAAATACCGGGTTGTGGCGCAAGGGCTTTGACAATTTCTGGGAGTTTATCCGCCAATTCTGGCCAAATAGTCGTGATAATTTTTGCACTCAGCTTCGAGTCACTGAGGGCGTTTTCTGCTTCAATTAAAGCTCGTTGGCCTTCGGCTTCTGCTAAGGCTTTGTCTCGATTGGCGTCTGCTAGCGTGCGAATGGCTTGGGCTTCGAGTTCTGCGGCTTGTTGAGCGATTTCAGCTTGCCGCTTGCGCCGGAATGCTTCAATTTCAACAACGTTGCGATCGCTAATATTCCGCTCTTGGGCTTCACGTTCGGCGGCAATCAGAGACAGGTGTTTCCCCCGTTCTGCTTTTTCCACTTCAGTAGCCGTAGTCACCGCCGATTCGGCCTTCGCTTTTGCTGCCTCTGCGAGGAAGCTATCGCGTTTTTTGTTCGCCACTGCGATCGCAACATCTTCTTGAGCGAGTTTTGCCAATCGTTCTGACTCAGCTATCTGCACTTGCGCTTGTAGCTTACCCGCTTCCACGGATTGCTGACGATTAATTTCTGCGATTTCTGCTTCCTGTTTTTGCAGCGTTTGGGCGACTTTCAGTTGTTTATTGCGTTCTTCCAAGGAAATATCGGCTTCGATTTGGCTTTGCTGCACTGCCAGTTTTCTGCGAATTTCCTCTTCTTCTACCGACTTCTCCTGCAAAATCTTTGTCCGCCGCACAGTTGCCGCTTCTATATCTTTTGCTTCTTGAATTTCTCGCTCCCTTTGGGCTTTAAGTGCCTCAATTTCCAACTGTTGGGCGAGTGTCGCACTTTCTTTTTCTTGCGCGATTCGCAGGGATTGCTTTTCAGCGTCAAGTTCTCGCTGCTCAATGGTGACTTGCGTCTTTAGCTCTACTTCTCGTTTTTGCTGAATCGAATGTTGAATGGTTTCGGTTCGCAGACGCACGCCTTGAGCATCGAAGAAGTTATTAGTGTCGTAGGTATCACTCTCTTCAATCTCAGAAATGGCAATGTTATTTAAAGTTAAACCGACTTTTTTTAAATCTTGCTGAATCAAGTTCAACACTTCATCAGCAAATCCTAATTTATCGGAATCAATTTCAGCAATACTCTTTTTTTTCGCCGCCGCACGAATTGCATCATCAGCCCGTTTCTCCAAGGCTTCTTTAATATCTTCTGCCGATATTTTTCCGGTGCGTGATAGGCGAGCTGCTGCCGTCAAAACATCTTGTTCATCCGCATTGATACAAACATAAAAAGTTACTCGCATATTTGCCCGCAGATAGTCTTGAGTGCGAACAGCCAGTTTTCCTGTACGTTCCACATCAATGGAAATTTCTCTTAAAGGAACGCGAGTCAGT
>JBFLZA010000074.1:0-18761 GCA_040756535.1 Cyanobacteriota bacterium | reverse complement strand
CAGCGCATTTGGTATCGGTTCTGATGATGTTTCTCGTACTAATACAGGTATAATCCGCTTATTCAGCGATAAAGCATAATCTAATTCTTGCCGAGCAGAGTAGGACTTTACCGAATCAGGTGAGAGCAAATAAACTACATTATCTGCTTGTTCAATCCCCCGCTTAATCGCCTCCTCAAACACTTCCCCCGTTTGAATATCCGTTGTATTCGTCCAAACCGTAATACTTTCCCGCCTCAAACTGTTGCGAATCTTCTCCATTGTCGTCCTATCCTCATCGGCATAGGAGATAATCGCCTGAGTCATCAAGTTATTAGCATTCTTGATACTTTCGGTAATAAACTCGCAATGCAAATCCGTCGGAACACAAGGCGGTTGCTCATCTTTAAACCGTCGCTTCAACCAATCTTGAGCCTGTTGCTTCTCATCGCCAATTAACAGATAGCTCGTTCGTTTTTGATGCCTCTCCCACTCCAATGCCTTCACTAAAAGCTGGGTATGCTGCTCCACATAATCTGCATGACGATGAAATAATTCAATTAATCCTGCAAAAGACTGCTCAAAATCATCAATTCCCTCTCGAAAATACACCCAGTTAATCTTGCTAATCGTCGGGTGCATATTCTGAAAAACTGTATGTTTCCCTTGCGCTTTGTACGCTTCCCAATCTTCCGGCGTACCATTCGGGAATCTCTGTTGCCAAGTTTCCTGACTAATTTGCTCAACGTGCAACAGTGGAATAATCCGTTTATTGCGCTTAATCGCTAGCTCAATTTCCTTAAGACAATAGAGTGAATTTATCGAATGTGGCGCAATGATAAACAAGAAGTTATGCGCCTTCTCAATCCCATCATCAATTTGATTCTGAAAATCTACACCCAGAGGGATGTCATTCTGGTCAAACCAAATTTTGAACCCTTCTTCCAGCAGTCGAGCATGAAGTTTTCTTCCAAAAGCTAGGCTATCTGCTCGTCCGTAAGAAATGAAGGCATCGTAAAATGTATTCATGGTAAGGTAGCCGCCCCAAACAACAGAAACAACGTCTTGACAGTGGTTCAGGCGATGAGAATTATCATCCTTCAGATAGGTAAAATTTTGCGGATAATTTTTCTCTTTTGGGAACTATAGCAAATAACATTAGGGAAAGCAGCCTATTCAGCTTTGTCAAACTTTGCCACAACTTGGCGCAAGTTATGCCACAGAGGATTGAGGCGGTAGTAGTGCGATCGCTGCCATTGAAACCCCACACAGATATTATGGATATGATGTAGGGGGTCACTTTAGCGATCGATTTTGAATTTAACCGATAAATTTGATACAAAACCCGCCCTTTTCCCTTGGTATCAAATCGATAAATTGTGTAATAAATCCGCCCTTTCCCCTTGGCATCAAATCGATAAATTGTGTAATAAATCCGCCCTTTCCCGTTTGAATCAAATCGATAAATCTTGTACAAAACCTGCCCTTACCCATCGGTTAGCCAGGGCGGGTTTTGATTGAGTGTTGTCGGTTTTTTTACAATACTTATCGCATAAATCCGCCCCTACAAAAAATATTGAAAAGTTGCAATAGATGTGTTTATCCTCGTTAACGAAATCAATCCTGCCACCCAGAAGTTTATCGAACTGTATTTAGGTGATTGGGTTGATGATTGTCAACGGGAGGTTAACGCTTTTTAGCCCCCGATTTCTCGGCAAGCGCGATACAAGTCTTTCCAATGCGATCGCTCTTTTACCACTGTCTCCAAATACTCTTTCCAAATCATCTGATCTTGCACTGGATCTTTCACCACTGCACCCATTAATCCCGACGCAACATCCGCAGCACCCAAGCGTCCATCCCCAAAATGTGCTGCTAGTGCCAACCCACTATTAACAACAGAAATTGCTTCCGCCGTACTCAAAGTACTACTCGGAGATTTAATCTTTGTCTTCCCATCTTCAGTAACACCGCTACGCAATTCCCGGAAAATTGTAACCACCCGACGCACTTCTTCTAATGCAGGAGGTTCAGCAGGCAGTTCCAAAGCACGTCCCAAACTTTCCACACGACGCTGTACAATCTCTACTTCTTCTTCTAACGTTTTCGGTAACGGCAAAACTACCGTATTAAAACGACGTTTGAGTGCAGAGGAAAGGTCATTAACTCCCTTATCTCTATTATTCGCTGTAGCAATAACATTAAATCCTTTAATTGCTTGCACTTCTTCCCCCAATTCAGGAATCGGCAGCATCTTTTCTGATAAAATAGTAATTAAAGTGTCCTGAACCTCGGCAGGAATCCGGGTTAACTCTTCCACACGAGCAATTTTTCCGTCTTCCATTGCCCGCATTAAAGGGCTGGAAACTAGCGCATTCATCGATGGCCCTTCTGCCAAGAGTCGAGCATAGTTCCAGCCGTAGCGAATGGCTTCTTCACTCGTCCCTGCTGTCCCTTGAATTAATAAGGTAGAATCGCCGGAAATAGCAGCAGATAAGTGTTCTGATACCCAAGATTTTGCTGTACCAGGGACACCGAGGAGTAACAATGCCCTATCCGTTGTAAGGGTAGCAACAGCTATTTCAATAATTCTGCGATCGCCAATATATTTCGGTGTCACCACAAACCCATTTTCCAACGTCCCTCCCAGTAAGTAATTCGTAACAGCCCAAGGCGATAACTTCCAATTCGGCGGACGCTGGCGCTGATCAACTTTCGCCAGTTCTTCCAATTCTTCCGCAAACTGCTGTTCTGCATGTTCGCGTAGCAGAGTAGTTTCAGTAGAGGGTTGAGTCTTAGATTTTGATTTTTGAGTTTTCGATTTTGCAGAAGTCATAGTTGGTCAGATTGTATATTACTAAACTGTAGGGTGGGCAGTGCCTACAATTTTCTAATGAAAATCAAAGATTTTAGGAACACTGCCCACCTTTTCTTTATTTTTGTCCAGGCAAATTACTGTGCATTTAATTTATATAATCCGGACGGCAAGATGCCCATACTACAATAAATCAACAAAATATCAGCTTGCAATTACTTTCCAATCCTAAAATTAGGATTTATAAATTGATGGCAGCAAGCGACTAGTGAGGTAGTGAATATAAAAATAACTCTCTCGTAGCAAAAATGGAAATTGACTCCGCAGACTTGTATATCGAGTCGTAGGTGTTGGTGATGGATAGGCAATCAGCCCTAAATCTTTTGCCATTAACATTGACCGTTTCATATGTAAAGGGTCACTTACAATTAAAAATTGATTTAAATTTTGATTTTGGGCTACTTTTTTAGCATAGTAAAGATTTTGATAGGTTGTTCTAGATTGAGTTTCAGTGAAGATATCTCCTGCTGCAACTCCCTGGCGGACTGAATAGTTTTTAGCGACAATTGACTCCGCAAATTCCTTTCCTTTACCTCGTCCACCCGTAAAAATAATTTGGTTAACTCTATTGCTTTTATAGAGATTAATTCCATGATTAATTCGTTCTCGAAAAACGGGTGAAGGCTCTTCTCCCCAAACTTCTGCACCCAAAACAATTGCAGCATCGGCACGAACTGATGTTGAACTACTGCTGTAAAAATAGATACTCACCGCCAAACATCCAATCGCTATAATTGCAGTAAGTAATACCATAACTGCAACTCTACGTAGTCTTTTTGGCAACTGTTTAATCTTTAATGGCGCTTTGATTGGCTTCATTAGAAAAAATTAACCCTCAAGCTCTTTGAGCATTTCCTGGCGAAAATGTAGTAATGCCAGAAATTCATCGATCGCTTCTGCCCAAAACGATGCCCCACTCGATTCTTGCGATACCACAGCCGATAAGCTCGCTGATACCTCCGATACTAGAGACGGTGCAATATAACAAGCAAAGTCTTTGAGAGCTAAGCGAAGGGACCAATCGTAGGAATTTTTATGATTAGCAAGATAGCGCCGTATCCCTTCTATAACAACACGGCTCAGTTCCACATTCCAAGGATAGCGGTACTGACACAGCAAAGGAAAGGCTGGGTGTTTGCTATCAAACGGTGCGCTGCTAGAGTGCCAGAGTTTGAGGAAGAAATCCTCTCGTCGTTCAGGAGGAAGAATCCCAATCAGTCCCTGAATTAATTTATCCTGACTAACCAGATAGCTGTTAAAACTGCCATAGACAGCGAGTAACGCTTCTGCCCAATCGGCATTTTTCTGGCGTAAAGCAGCAACCGCCCACCCTTCAACCAAGGTTCGATCCCACTCACTGCGCTTGGCCGCTTGTATCCATTCTGAAGGCGATTCCCTTTTGATGTGAAACCAGAATGAAAGAGGCGTAGCGGCTACCATTTGCAAAATTCGCCAAGATTGTTCACCCAACAAGCGGGGAGGTTGTTTCGTATCAACCCCATCTCTCATCAACTGCTCGTCACCCGCTTCGGGTAGGCTAAAGTCAATATGCAACCGATTTCGTTTCTCCCTCAAGCTAATTGCAGAACGAACTCGTTGTATCATTCGCTGGCACAGGCGCGACTCTGGTAATTGCGCCAACAACTCAGCCGCTTGTTGCCGCACCTCTTTACGACGATCATCAAGTGCGGCTTCTAAAAATGGCTCATCCTCTATACTTAAACCCGTTTGAAATGTTTCGATAAACGCTAACCGTTCATCTGACTTTTCTTGCTCCCAAACGCTTGCTACTCGTTCCCGTGCGGCGGCTGGGTTTTTAGCACGGAGTTGTTGCAGCAAAAATTGTCGTGCGGCACGGCTACCCCTTGCCCAAGTTTCCTCAATATCCTCACCCATCACATAGTTCCAGTCTGGATTTTGTGCCGCTAACCAGCGTCCTCGCTTTCCTAAAACAGGCAGGATGGCTTCTCGAAGGTTACGCGAATTACGCCCCATCTCTAACAAATCCGGTAAACTTTGTGCCGGGGCGCGTTTTCCAGCTTTAGCGACAGCAGCTAACCACTCTGGCAGCAGTTTTTCCCGTTCCTTGAGCAACATCAACTTCAAGTGTTGAGCAGCACGAATGCTACAGCTAGGTAACTCATCGGGTGGACAAGGTTCTACTAAGGGTTGGTTGTTATCCTTGAGTGGCAGCTGTCCGGCTTGTTGATAGAGAGCAATTGCGGCGGCGGCACTAAGTAATGTTCCTTCTAAGTCAGACTGATTCAAGTGGGAGAGGAGACTATCCAACTGATTTGACTCCCCCATCTCCTTGCTAAGGGGGGAGTCAGAAGGCGAGGGCGTTAAAGAGAGCGATCGCCTTTCTGTACCTAATAGCGCTGTTGTTATAACTTCCTGCCAGAGACTCATCTTGTCACAATTGATAAGTGATTAGCGATTAAGAGCCTATCCCAAAAATCCATTCAAAAATGAAAAAAATCTGTGTGCATCTGTGGTTCCATATTTGTGTGATAGTCTCTAAAAGACAACAAACTTACCTTCAGATTGAAAGATTCAGTGAGGTTTTAAGTAGCAAGTTCCGCGAGTATATTTGGTAATGGACTGCGCTCATTACTCATCCTCAAAAAACTCAGCCAAAATATTAGAAATTTCTTCTATGCTTATATCTTCTCGATCTGATTTTGAGTAAATAGTCAATAACAGCACACTTGTCGGTGATTCTACCTGATAGATTAAACGGTAGCCAGCTCTTTTTCCTTTTTGAATGTCGCTATTTCTAACTCTGACTTTGAAGACCACATAGTCTTCTCCTATTCCAGGTATACGGTCTCCGATAAAGTTTCCTGCTTGTAACTGTTCAATTAATATTTGAGTGTCAGAGCGAATGAATATGGCGATATCTCTTTGAAAGGTTACGAAGGTTTCGCTGGTACTCCGGTGTCAGGTAAATCTGTACCAAGGGGGGTTCACTCGGCATCAATGCCCTCCCACATTTGGGAAAGCGGTATGCGTTGCCCTGCTTTTGCTTCCTGTACTGCTCTCGCAAGACTCGCTTTCACAGATTCGATACTCTCATCATCAGGGTCATTCTCTGATGGTTCTGTATCTTCAGAAAATAAAATGATGACTCGCACACGACTTGGCGTTGTCACCTCTATCGACTCATCAAGGGATAAATTTCCATCTTGATCGATGTTTCCCGTTACTTCAATTGCTCTCATCTGACTCATCCAATTCCATTCAAAATAATCTGCTTAAAATACAACGAACTGATCTTCCGCCAAGGCACTTAAGGGAAAGAAGTCCCTGCCATTCCATTCTCCAAACACATTTATAGGATGTCCACCACTAAGGGCTAACAGTTGCCAACCTTGTGCAAAACGGGGTGTGATGGGCAATAAATATCCTGCTGAGTCCCACAATACCCAGCTTTCATGATGTCTGAGAGGAATCACAGCTTGCAGGGTAAGAGGAAATTGCTCAATCCAGGGATTGCAGGCAAGGGCTTGGGTATAAATGGAGAGGGCTGTAGGAATCGCATCTTCTCCGGGCATGGCTTGCAGGGGTATAGGTGCAGCATGAAGGACTTTGATTAGCGATCGCAAAGGATAGGCACTCTCAAAAAACCCTAATTCTGCATCAATAACAGTACCTGGTATCAAGCTAGTATCCAGAGGTTGATTTCCGTAAGCATAGTTTAGAACTAAAGCCGCTTTCTGCGTATCTTGTCCCCATAGCCAAGTGCGTTGAGTACGCAGATTATCCTGTTCTTCTACTCTTTGTCCTAAAATTATCCAGCGATCGGCGATTCGACGCCGCGCTGACGCTCCTAAAGTCGCTACCGCAACGCTTTCGCGATCGCTTCCGACTAACTCGGAGGCAACCTCTTCCTTTTGCGTCCAACCAATCACGGTGCGAATGTCCGCTTGCGTCCCAGAAGGTAACGTTTCCAATCGTTGGAACCCTTGAATTAACAAATGCAATTTTCCCAATCGCTCTAACAGTTGCTCCTGCCAACCCATCCCAAAGTGGGGAATACTCGCCATCTCCCGCAGTTGACGGGCTAGTCCCGGTGCTTGAGCATCCACCATCCGCGCTGCTACTGCATCCCAGTAGCTATAAGGCTGAGTCTGCACGGTTGCCAATCCCTGACGCACCAAATCCCGCAGCCATTGATCTAATTCCTGTATCCCTGCGGTTACTTTTTCCTCTCGTTTAGCAGCTCGTTTCGCCTGAGCAACGACATCAACGACTTGATTGGATTGTGTCTTCTTTGCTCGTTTTTCCTGACGTGCATTTATCCAGGTACTCACCCAGTCTGGAAGTGTGTTTTGGGTAAAGGCATCTGGCTGATTAACGAAGAGCAAAAACAACCCCAACCCGTGCTTGCAGGGAAACTTCCGACTAGGGCAACTGCATTTAAATCCGATTTCTGTTAAGTCAATTTGTGCCTGGTAAGGCTTGCTCCCACTCCCCTGACACTCTCCCCAAAGTGCTTGCTCGTTCTTTCCCAAATTGCTCCATTTTCGTGGCGTCGCTAACCCCTGACCATTTTTGGCAGAACTGGCATCCGGTGCGAGTGCCAGAATTTGTTCAGTTGTCCAAGTTGGGGACATGAGCTGTGTGTTTATCTTTTTTAGGGGGTCTGGGGGAGCTATAAGACCGACGTCCTACCGCGCACTAGGAGGCGTGGGATACATGGGCTCCCCCAGGTTAATTTTATGGAGTTCAATACTCCTAAAATTAGCAAACTCGCAGAAACCCCTAGAGTTGAGGCACTTTAGCAATAGTATTTTTTTCTTGCATCACGGAAGCGTTAGCAAAACGGGGCATTAGCCCATCGCGTCCGTGGGGGGCTTTCAAGAGAGATTTACGAGAGAATCGGGGCAGGACAAGCCACTTTTGTACCCCCCAAACCACAATACCCATTGGGGTTTTTGGCGAGATACTGCTGATGGTAGCCTTCTGCATAGTAGAATTCGGGAGCGTCGAGAATTTCAGTGCTAATCTTCCCGTAACCTGCTTTGGAAAGGGCTTGCTGATAAGCGTCTCGTGAAGCTTCGACTAGCTTCCTTTGCTCCTCTGAATATACATAAATTCCTGAACGGTACTGAGTACCAACATCATTACCCTGACGCATCCCTTGAGTGGGGTCATGGTTTTCCCAGAAGACTTTTAGGAGTGCTTCGTAACTAATGACTTTCGGGTCATACACGACGCGAACGACTTCATTGTGTCCAGTCATGCCCGTACAAACCTCTTGATAGGTGGGGTTTGGGGTGCTTCCGGCCGCGTATCCCACGGCAGTAGTGAACACGCCATCAAGTTGCCAAAATTTGCGTTCTGCTCCCCAAAAACACCCCAGACCAAACATCGCCATCTCCATTCCAGCAGGATAGGGGGGCTTAAGGGGATTGCCGTTGACATAGTGCTGAGCAGGGACTGACATGGATTCTGACCGTCCCGGCAATGCCTGTTCAGGAGAGGGCAGAGATAGCTTTTTACCAAATCCGAATAGTACCATTGGTTTTCACTTTGATTTTGAGATAGGGGTATTCGTCTTACTTAATATATTGTAAAGATTCTGTCGATTTAAGAGCGCCGATACTCTGATGCAACGATAAGTGCGATCGCGTTTGCTACATCACGGCGCACTGTTGATTACTGGATTGACAGTTCTTAATTTATGAGCTTTAATGGTTATTTTCAAGCCTATTGAAAAAACTCAGATTCTTGTAGATTCTTTGATAAACTGAGCGTTCCTGATGCAAGTGCAAAAGGATTGTTCGGTCAGATTCTGCATTGGTGGTAGTGGTAGTGGTAAAAGATAAAGACCTACGTATTTGCCTTCCAATTCACCTTAGGCGGTGTCAAATACGTAGGTCTGATTGGTTTCCTTTCTTTATTCATTTTTTCTTCATACTCACCCTCTACCGCCTCGGTAATTTGTCTTAAAATTTTTCAGCAATTTTGCTGATGAAAGAAAAATGTCTAAGTTCTAGGCGATGCGCTGCAACGGCAGCTACATTAGACGACGCCTCACTATGCACTGCAAGAACGCAGCTTCGCCAAGGCTTACAGGCGCTTTCCCTGTGATCACAGATGGGAGGATGCTTCGCAAGTTAAGACGGGTTAAGGAAAAATATGCGATCGCCTTGTAGGTAAAACACAGAACAAGGATTGCAGGGAAGATGAGATGGAAACAGCAATGGTGACTACTGCACCAGATTTTATTCTCTTCGCCCAACATGGATGGGCTGATCATAGTAAGGATATTGCTGCCCTGTCTGGTACTATAGCCACACCCAAAACTCTAATCGTTGCTCCAGATTTGGGATATATCAGCACTTGGCTCAGGATTGGGCCACTGATTCAGAAAGTTGAACAAATTGCAACCCGTATAATTACTCAATATCCAACGACACCAATCCGAATCATCGGTCATTCAATGGGTGGCTTAATTTGGTTAGAACTCCTCAATCGTCACCCAGAATGGTGGTCATCAGTGGAGTCTTTAGTACTGATAGCCTCTCCAATTGGTGGAGCAGATTTAGGACGAATCATCGATCCGCTAGGACTTGGCATGGGTATAGCACGCGATTTGGGTATCAATCGTAGACCGATAGCCCAGACTATTGCTCAAGTGATTCCCACGTTAATCATCGCGGGTGATATTGACGGTGGCAGTGATGGCACGATTACTGTGGAGTCTACAAAATTCCCTCACGCCCAATTTGTCTGCTTACCGGGCTTGTCTCATCCAGTCCTTAAAAATCATCCCCAGGTAGCAGCAACTATCCGTAATTTTTGGATTGAACCTAAAAAAATCGATTCAAGTGCTGTAAAACGAGATTTAAGCACTCTACTCGTTCAACGATTACAGTCAGTAACGGGAATAACGGATGCCCATCGACGGGATTTTTACCGAGCTAAGGTACTGATTACCTTCAAAGATGGCATCACCATTCTTACTTGGAAGAATCCTCTACAAGTCGAACACATTTTTGTGGCAAATCGTCAAGGACAATGCCTTTATGGTGGTTTTGTCGGACTGATACACGCAGAAAGCTTGCGTCAAACCCTTGAAGAGATAAAGAAAGACTACTACGAGCATCTTTATCTCTAAGAGCCTGTTTTACTTTTCAGAGGGAAGATCGCCACAGTTACCAAAAACAGTGCGACCAGCGTGAGTAACTTGGAATTGCTCGGTGGCAGGGTCAAACTGAAACGATAGGGGAGTACCCGTTTCCGTTTTTCCGGTAAAGGTAAAGTTGTTGGTAAAACGGGTCAAGGCTTGAGCGCCATACTTGCCGTTTACCAGCAGATCAACTTCAACGGGTTCTCCATTAACGCTCATGTTATCTGTCTGGATAAATGAGGTGCGATACAACAAGCGATCGCCATCGACTAGAGTTTCCGCTTGGCAGTACTGACCGGGAAAGGGCTGCTGCTGTGCTCTTGCTGCACTGCCAATGGTGACTACGCCAAGTGCCAAAATCGCTAAATGGGAAAGAATGTTATTCACCATAAAACTTAATTATTGCACGTAGAAAATCATACGTATTCGACACTGCTTTTGTTCCGGCACTGGTCAAAACATCGCTCCCCCCCAACCCCCCTTTTTAAGGAAATTTTAAAGCCTATTGTGGATGCTATCGCTGCGACTGGAGTACCCGCAGATGACATTCAGGTGAAAATCACTGAACCCCGTCCTAGTGCCTTACCGTTTCCTTTCCCTTCTACGGGTTCAGCAGGGGGGGCTGAGGTATTAGTAACCATCGAGCAACCAACGCGCGATCGCTTAGAGAAAATTGTCACGGCAGCCAACCAAGCCGCTAGTAAAAATAAAGAAATTTCTATATCCAGTGTGGATGTGCAGTTTTCTACAAAAGATTGTCAGGCTTTAGAAAAAACAGCTTACCAAGCGGCTGTGCAGGACGCCCAAAACCGAGCCAGAGCGATCGCAGAGGCCATGGGAGCTAAGATGAGGAGAGTGGGCTCTGTCGCGGAACCGTTCTACAATGCTTACTTAGGGGGATGCGATTCACAAGGAAACTTGCCATTCGGGGGAGACTCAGCAGCATCCTATGATCCGAATGCACCGATAGAAGTAGAAGTAACTAAGGAACTTTTTGTTACCTTCCCTGTTGAATAGTTCTAAAAAACTACAAGCTCTGTAAATATTGGGTGGTAAAAAAGCTGTCTATTTCCTGCCAGCATAAAGTTTTTGTAAAAAATTGAACGGGTAATCATCCGGTTTCGATATCGCCCGGAAAAACTCGCTCTCCCTGAGAAAAGAATAAAGCTTAACAGTTCCACCCCGGACGGTTCGCTCCTCTGGGGTTTTTTTCTTGCCTCTAAACTTTTTCATCCTATAAAAACAAACGAGAACTGCTATAGCTGTAACCAACTGAACACATTTGTAACAGACAATTGCCAATCGCCTAATACGTCGAGAACAGGTAAATTTTCCACCTCATATTTCACCTCCGGTAGCTGATTAGGTTGAAAGACCATAACTGATTCATCTTCAGGCTCGATGAACCAACCCAACTTTGTGCCATGCTTTAAACAGAAAAGGATGTTACTAATTACTCGACTGGGTGATTGGTCTGGAGAGAGAATTTCGATAACCCAATCGGGAGGAATTTCAAACTTATTCTCAATCCTGCCATTGGCTTTACGAGGGATACGCTGCCATTCAAAGACTGACACATCTGGAATGATTGAGCGTCCCCCAAATGTACAGCGCAATTCTGGAAACGCATGAGCTAACTGCTGCACTTTGCCAACCTGATTGATAGCAGTGACTAAAGAGCCTTGTAAAATACTATGTTCTCCTTGAGGCATTGGCTTTTGGTAGATTTGACCATCAATATATTCACTAGCGGGCTTAGTTTTTGGTAATTCCAAAAACTCTGCTAGAGTTAGCTGGGTAAGGGGTTTTGTACTTGAAGTCATAGCAATTACCTAATCTTTCGATTGAAACAATCCTAACGAATAAATAATTTGAGTAGCACATGGTAGGGGCACGACATGTCGTGCCCCTACAGAGTTTCTATACTCTATTCAAGTAGGGTGGGCAATGCCCACCCTAGCGGAGAAACGTGATTGCGAGATTTCCGAAATTAACGCTGAGTTAAGCGAGTCAGCACCTGATTAGAACGCTCTACAAATGCCTTCATTCCATCAGCATCAAAGCCTTTTTGAGCCATCAGTGCCAAATCATAAATGTGTTGACACATCAGGTTAGTGAGGTCACTTGAAGGCGACTCACCACCACTTTGCACGATACTGCTTTGGCTGATTTCATATAAGTTCTGAACCAGTGGGTGTGCCGTATTAACCACTAAGATGTGTTCTTCAGGAAACTCGGCAACCTGCTGCTGCATCAGTGCAGTCATGTCCCGCAAACGCCGGAGTGCTTCTGGCAACAGCACCATCGCAGGTGGTGTCCCTTGTGGGTCATCAGATTTCAGCGCTTGAGTTCTGATGTTGAGCTTGGGTTTGTTGAGCGCTTTCTCAAACAGCTCTTTAATCAATTCGCTGCGGGTTTTGTTGGTTTTGGGGTCAACAATTTCTTTCTCTTTATCCTGGTCGATTAGAGTGTTATCGAGGTCAGAGTCTACCCGCGAAAACTGGACATCGGAATACTCACGCTCTAAGAAGCTGATAAAGTGAGGGTCGATGAAGGAGTCCATAAATAGGACTTCTAAACCCTGGTTTTTGTGCAGTTCTACATAGGTGGCCTGTGCTGCTGCATCCGTGCAGTAGAAAACGCGGTTTTCGTGTTGCTTTTGATTGCGCTCTAGATAATCTTTGAGGGTGGTGTAATACCCTTTTTCTCCCTTACTTACGGAAGCATCTGAAGAAGTGGCTGAGGTAACCTCTTGCCAAGCATCTCCCGCTTCAGACTGGACTTGTACCTCTGGGGTTTCAGTCTGAGTGGCTTGTTCCTTTGGCTCGTAGGTGGTGCGATAGAGAATGATGTCTTCAACTTGTTTTTTGAATTTGTCGTCGTTGAGGGAGCCGAACTTGACAAATGTGCCAACATCTTGCCAGCAGCGAATGTATTCTTCGCGCTGTTCTTTGTAGAGTTCTTTGAGGCGGTCGGCAACTTTTTTGGCAATGAAGTCAGCAATGCGTTTTACAGTGCGGTCATTGGTGAGGGCGCTACGGGAGACGTTTAGGGGGATGTCGGGACTATCAATTACACCCCGCAACGGCATGAGAAATTGGGGAATAATTTCTTCGCAGTGGTCGCTGACAAAGACCTGATTGCAGAATAGCTTGATGTTACCTTTTGTTACGTCTACATCCGGCTTCAGTTTGGGGAAGTAGAGAATGCCGTTGAGCAGGAAGGGATAGTCAGTATTGAGGTGTATCCACAGCAGTGGCTCTTCTTGGAAGGGATAGAGGTAGCGATAGAACTCTAAATAATCATCCTTGGTTAGGTTTTGTGGCGATTCCTTCCATAGGGCCCGGTGCTGGTTAATTTCTTCCCCATCCAACTTGATGGGCACGGGCATAAAATCACAGTAGGCTTTCACCAACTGCTTAATCCGTATGGGTTCTACGTACTCCTGTTCTTCGTCTTGGAGGGTGAGGGTAATGGTAGTGCCGCGTTCGGTGCGGGTTGAGTCGGAGAGTTCAAAGGCGGGTGAACCATCACAAGACCAATGAACGGCCTGCGCTCCCGGTTGGTAGGAAAGGGTATCGATTTCTACCTTACTCGCCACCATGAAGGAGGAGTAAAAGCCTAAACCAAAGTGACCGATAATTTGTTGGTCAGCATCTTTTTGATATTTCTGGATAAATTCTTCAGCGCTAGAGAATGCAACCTGATTAATATATTTTTTCACCTCATCGGCAGTCATGCCGATACCGTTATCGGAGATAGAGAGAGTCTTTTTGTCTTTATCGATGCTGATAGCAATTTCCGGCTCACCCACTTCACCGTCAACTTCGCCTGCATAAGAGACCATCTTCAATTTTTGGATGGCATCCACAGCATTGGAAATCAGTTCCCGCAAGAAGATTTCGTGGTCGGTGTAGAGGGACTTCTTGATAATGGGAAAGATATTTTCGGTATGGATAGTGATATTGCCCTGTTCTAAAATCGTCATGACTGTTACTCGATTACTCTGAAGGTCTATAAGACAAAAGATACTGACGTGAGTTAACTTGAGTTCGTAGTAGCACTTTATTGCCCTAGAGCGCAAAGAGCGCTATTACAAACACATTAGCTGAAGTCAAAGGAACTAGAGGATTAAGAGCTAAACTTCTTTCCACTCCCGACCCCGCAGTTCCTTGGACGAGTCAGTGTATTCGTCTTTATGACGATTTTGGGCTATTGCCTTGGATTTTGCTTCTCGGATTGCCCCCTAAGAATGATTCGGATCTCCCTACTCCAATGGTGTGGGGACAAGTAGTAAGGTGCGTTGCAATTCACCGAATCACGGGTTGAGTTCCTTGCTAGGCGACGTGATTTTCCTTGTTATCACGCTTTAACTTGGTATCCCGTGTACTGGCTTCTTTTTCCAGGAAAATCTTTCCCTTAGACTCATACGCTTTGTAAACCTGCAACTTCAATAATTTACATTTTGAGCTGCCATCGGTTCCGAAGAAAGCAACGCCATGTCCTGGACAATAAATCTGTTGCTCATCGTGAAACCCATCAATCAGATTAATCTTCATGTGGGGACAAAGAGCAGCTACAGCCTGAAACCCTTCCTTTGTTCTGAAAACGATGATGCTTTCTTTTTGGAGATTGACGAGCATTTTTTCGCCAATTCCTATAGTTTCGGCAGGGCATAGCTCAATTGGTGTTCCATCGGATAAGGAAGAATTTACAGTAATGGCGATTCGCTTTTCTACATGAGATTTTTTCCGATCTTCATAGACGATTCCCAATTTTTCTTTCATGGAAAACTTGCGAGGATTTTCCCAGTTTCCTTTGGCGATATCTTCCGAAGAATACCAACCACTAAATTCCATTGGTTGGGAATCTGAATTAAACTTGGGTTGCCCCAGAATCACGCGGGGGGCTGTGACAATTCTTGTCTGCGTTGAAATATTGAGTTGACTCCCGTGCAATAAGTCAGAGTTAAAGACAAGAACACTTCCATCAGGAATTTCGACTTTATAGGGTTTAGTTAGGGTAACTCCTGGAGGAAGATAGGCATAGTCTTGTTTGTACTTAATATACCTCCCAAACATCTCCGGATAGAAAATCATACTGTTATCTTCTTTTACTCCGGCGATCGCCCACCAAAGATTGATTCCATCTAAGGCACTTCCATACCAACTATCTAAATGGGGCCCATAGGCATTAGCGGCATAGGGGTAATGGTCGTGATAACCTTTTGTGGCAAGAGTGGAGGATTTAGGAATATCCTTTATCCGCGCTTTAACTTCTTGTTTGACCTTTCTCAGGAATTGATAGGAATTTAACGGAATTGTTTTCTGGGAACGCGCTTGTTTGTAGGCTACATATTGCTTGTAGCTAACTTTCGATTTTACAGCAATCTCAAAGGGATAACTAATCTTGAAGAGAAAATCATCCGGACTAATAAAAAACTCGCTCGTGAATTTTAAATCGTGCTTACAAAAGGAGTAAGCCATTTGCATCATGATTTTACGGCTTTTCTCTCTGACATACACGTCGAGATACATGAGTTTATCAACCGGAAAGTAGAGATGCATCTGAGATAATCCGTTCTTCTCAATCTCCTGACGACACTCACGCCCTTCGATTTTCTCAATTCCTCTTAAAATGATCTGTTTAATACAGCCATAAAAATCCTGTTTTTGGGTAAAGTTATTAAAGAAAAAATAGTTGCCGTCTTTGAGTCCTTCAGCGAATTTATTGTGACTCGTGTGAGTTTCTTGTTTTAAAGCAGTACTTACCATATCCCTCTTCTATCACCCTGGTTAGATAAAAATGGCGATGCTTTTACTGTCAAAGAGTTGGAGTGAGGTGCAGAAGCTATCTTCAACAAGACCTTACTCCTGGAGAAGCACGACATTTTAGAAAATTGTCGGATAAAAAGACCAAAAGAGAAATTTTTTTTCATTTTTCTCAATTTTTTCGGGGTAGGAGCGCTCGCACTTGCCGTAGTCTCGCTTTTACTGACTCGGGTACTTTCTCTCTTAGTGCTTGCCTATACATTTTCTGGAGTTCAGCACGCCTATTTTGCCTGATGCATACTTCTAACGCTTTCACCCAAGACTCTGAGATATTCGCCGCTTTGGCTGCTTCTAGAATGGGATCGAGTTCGATGAGTTGAGCTTTATGCAGTCCCTGGATAGCTAATATCTGGCGATCGCTGACATCCTGCTCAAAACAAGGCGGTAACCCCAACCCTATCACTCGAAAATTGAGAATAGTACGAATGCACTTCTCGCAGCGTCCGCAGTTTTTGTCAGGCTGAGAACCTTCCCAACAGACTCTCAAATTTGTATAGGCTTCTTGCCAATTCGCAATTTCTTGAACTTTTTGCAAACGAGTGAAGCTGGCCCCATCACAAATGATTTGAAAACTATGACTTGAGAGTAACGAGTCGGTTATTGGGTTTGAACCATAGGGCAGATTCAGGGCATGATAAGGGTCAGAACTACCAATCAAACCAGCCGTGTAGCCTCCTTGGAACATCATCAGGCAAGAGGCAATCCCCGTCCCAAACGCATCCTCCCAATCTTGCTTGAGCGAGCGAAAATTGGTAGCAATTGGAATGAGTTCTACACCCAAGCTTGATAACATTACCTTTGACTTTTGTGCGGCACGGTGAAAGACTTCCTCCTGTTCGAGGGGAATATCAAACCCGTGAACCATTAAACCGGCTTGGATATTACGCTGCCACCTGCCACATCGTCCCATCCGATGACGCCATAGGGTAAAACAACCATCAACCCCACCGGAAAACGCCGCAATTGCCTTATCTGTACTTGCCTTAAGCTGTTCTCTCTCAACGTCTGCAGTAATCTCAACTTGGCGATATCGTTGGGGACACCAGCAACTCCAAGCAGCCTGAAATTCAGCTAGATTCTGCAACAGCGAGGGTGAAACTTCCCCATGCACTACTAAATCCGTTGACTGCTGCATTGCCAAGAAAATAGTAGCGATGACGAAGGGGTCACAATTTTTAGTGAGGTGAGACGTGTATTCCGATGAAAGGCGGTACCACAAACGAGAGCGCGTTTGATTGGGCTGCTCGATGGTTACACTTAGGGTTGTGAAACCATCAACTTGGGTTGTTTCCTCTTGCCAGAGGTGAGTGTGCTGCATGAGACCCTATGGGAAACGTGGATATGGGATGTGAAACCCCAGATAAGTATGAATGTTAGGTCATCACTAAGACTAGTCCTCCACTCATCTCGTTTGATAAGTGATTAAGTTGTGAATTGTAGGAGTGGGTAAGTCCTGTTAGCGATACTTAGCTTGAGCGCGATTGCCTACGGCACCCTGCAAAACGCGATCGTCATACATACACCTTAGTATTCGTAAGCTTTGTTTTAATCCGAGAATTTACTGAAACTTAGTTTTATCACTAAAGGCTCACTTAAGTGGAATGCCACTGAAAATTTGACGAATCAAGCAGCGTCAGCTACCCATTTACTTGGGTTCCAGTCGCTTCGTGATACTTAAGTTAGTGGGATTCAGTATTATTACGGAGGACAAACATGCAGGGTTTTTAATTTTTACATGTGTTCCTTCGACCCGAGTAAGAATCCGATTAAAAACTTACCGAAATGTGGGTGGTAGACAATAGCAGCGTAAAAGCCATCAAACGGCGGAAAGGTGTTATATTGACAATCTTTCCATCAGGTCTTAAGTCTAGGAGCGTCGATTCTCGTGGATTCGGATTGAACAATTGCATCTCCCCAAATGACAGCAGCACCGTCGCGATCGTCAATACAGGAGACGGGCGCATTAGGATTGGCAGCCCAGATGGCATGGAAGTCTCCGGTGGTGCAAGAATTTGTAATTAAGCCTTCTACTGGCGAGAGGAGAAGCTTTATAGTTTGAACGAACTGCGATCGCCGCCCTGGATCGGGAGCGATAACCACCACAAAGTTAGCCCTAATTAATAAAGATCTAAGGTCGTGATAGGGTGCTCAACTGCAATATCTCTGACTCAGGGGAACTTATGCAGTTTGACTGAACCTCTGTCAAAGTATGACCGAAAATGATTATTGATTGATGAAAAAAAGCGCTGCTCGATATCAATAGACTTCTTGCAGAAGCCGGGAAAAAGCAACGAGAAACGGGGAACAGTGAACAAGAATTGACGCAAACAGCAGACGCTCGTAAACCCGCTACCGCTATGCTGCTATCGCACCATGCTACGCAAACGCTATCATAAAAATACTTTTGCAAGAGGTCTGATAGAGATATGTGTGACGCCTTACAAATGCTTCTTCGTCCAGAGTAAAAATCCTAGCATTGCTTTAATTCCAGATGCTTCAGTAATGGGGTCGCGACGGAACTGAAGTGGAACATCTGGAGGCGGTAGCAGGGAATTTAAAGACGTTTCATTAAAAAGATGTCCGACAAAAGGACGATATGGTTCTGCCTGCTGCCTTACAGCTTGCCATCCGGGGTTGTTGATGTCATAAATCCGGAAGTAGTACCGTCGTTCTATGCCTAATTTCTGCTGAAATCGTCGCCACCGACGCTGCAAGCGATATAAGCGAGCAAGAGAGGAACGAAGCTGGCTGGGTTTTAGGGGTTCTACATCATAATCATTGCGGTCTAATGGCAATGCGGCAAGTTGCGGAAATCGCGTAGTGACGACTGCTTTTTGAACTCGTCGCTGAGCTAGGGTAGTTTCTGGTAAAACGGCAGTGGTTTTGAGCAGCTGCAAATCGAGAACTGGAAGTACAGGCCATGCGCCAAAACAGCCTT
>JBFLZA010000073.1:0-18959 GCA_040756535.1 Cyanobacteriota bacterium | reverse complement strand
CCTACGTTGAGCCGATAACGCCGGAAATCGTGGAGAAGGTCATCGAAAAAGAACGCCCCGACGCCCTGCTGCCAACAATGGGGGGTCAGACGGCCCTAAATATTGCCGTTGCCTTAGCCAAGAATGGGGTGTTGGACAAATACGGCGTTGAACTGATTGGGGCGAAGCTAGAGGCAATTGAGAAGGCAGAAGACCGCCAACTGTTCAAAGAAGCGATGGAACGGATTGGGATAGGGGTGTGTCCTTCAGGGATTGTCAGCAACATGGAGGAGGCAAGGACGATCGCGCAAAAAATTGGCTCCTATCCCCTGATTATCCGCCCCGCCTTTACCCTGGGTGGCACGGGTGGCGGTATCGCCTACAACCAGGAAGAATACGAAGAAATGGCCCAAGTCGGGTTGGATGCTTCGCCCGTATCGCAAATCTTGGTTGAAAAGTCACTCTTAGGTTGGAAAGAGTATGAGCTAGAGGTGATGCGCGACTTAGCCGATAACGTCGTCATCATCTGCTCGATTGAAAACATTGACCCGATGGGGATTCACACGGGCGACTCGATTACCGTTGCCCCCGCCCAAACCCTGACGGATAAAGAATACCAACGGCTGCGAGATTACTCGATTCAAATTATCCGCGAGATTGGTGTAGAAACAGGGGGATCGAACATTCAGTTTGCCGTGAATCCCGTCACCGGTGAAGTGGTTGTGATTGAGATGAACCCCCGCGTCTCCCGCAGTTCCGCCCTCGCCTCCAAGGCGACGGGGTTCGCCATTGCCAAGTTTGCCGCCAAGTTAGCCGTAGGCTACACCCTGGATGAAATTTCCAACGACATCACCAAGAAGACACCCGCCTCGTTTGAACCGACGATTGACTATGTGGTAACAAAAATTCCTCGGTTCGCGTTTGAAAAGTTTCCCGGTGCTGAACCCGTCCTTACTACTCAGATGAAGTCCGTTGGGGAAGCGATGGCGATTGGGCGCACGTTCCAAGAGTCGTTCCAGAAGGCGCTGCGATCCCTGGAAACGGGTCGTTTTGGTTGGGGATGCGACAAGGCAGAAAAACTTCCATCCCTCGAACAAATTCGTGCAGGCTTAAGAACCCCCAATCCAGAGCGCATCTTCACCATTCGTCATGCCCTACAAATGGGGATGACGGTGGAAGAAATCTACGAACTAACCAACATTGACCCCTGGTTCTTGGATAAGTTTGCGGATTTGTTGGAAACGGAGAAATTCCTCAAGCGTACTCCCCTGAAGCAGATGACCAAAGAGCAGATGTGGGATATCAAACGCCAGGGATTTAGCGATCGCCAAATTGCCTTCGCCACTAAAACCACCGAAGACGAAGTTCGCGCTTACCGCAAGAGTTTGGGTATTGTTCCCGCTTACAAACTGGTAGATACCTGCGCGGCGGAGTTTGAAGCGTATACTCCCTACTATTACTCCAGCTACGAAGAAGAATCGGAGGTTATCCCGTCCGATAGGCGCAAGGTGATGATTCTCGGTGGTGGCCCCAACCGCATCGGACAGGGGATTGAGTTTGACTACTGTTGCTGTCACGCCTCCTTTGCCCTGAGGAAAGAAGGGTTTGAGACGATTATGGTCAACTCGAACCCAGAGACGGTATCGACAGACTACGATACCAGCGATCGCCTTTACTTTGAACCTCTGACCAAAGAAGACGTTCTCAACATCATCGAAACAGAAAAACCTGAGGGAATCATTATCCAGTTTGGCGGTCAAACTCCGTTGAAACTGGCAGTACCCTTGCAGGAATTTTTAAGTCGCCCAGATATCCAAGAATACCTCCCGACCAAAATTTGGGGAACTTCACCGGAGTCGATCGATATTGCAGAAGACCGAGAGAAGTTTGAGAAAATCTTGCCTGAACTCGGTATCAGACAGCCCCCCAACGGCACTGCCCGGAGTTACGAAGAAGCGCTGAAAATCGCTAAGCGCATTGGTTATCCCGTCGTCGTGCGTCCCTCCTACGTGTTGGGGGGACGGGCAATGGAAATCGTCTATTCCGACGCCGAGTTGGATCGGTACATGACTTTTGCCGTGCAGGTTGAGCCAGAACATCCCATTCTCATTGATAAGTTTTTGGAGAATGCCGTTGAAGTGGATGTGGATGCGATCGCAGACCACACGGGTAGGGTAGTCATTGGCGGTATCATGGAACACATCGAACAAGCGGGCATTCACTCCGGAGACTCCGCTTGCTCCTTACCCGCTATCTCGTTGCCACCCGCCGTTTTAGACAAGATTCGCACTTGGACGGTGCAGTTGGCCAAAGCGCTGAAGGTAGTGGGGTTGATGAATATTCAGTATGCCGTTGCAGGCCTACAAAGTTACGACCCTCAAGTTTACATTTTGGAAGCCAACCCCAGGGCATCACGCACCGTTCCCTATGTCTCCAAGGCAACAGGGGTGCCTCTCGCTAAACTGGCGTCCCGAATTATGTCGGGGGAAACTTTAGAATCCCTAGGTTTGACAGAAGAACCAACCCTCCAGCACGTTGCCGTCAAAGAAGCTGTGTTGCCGTTTGACAAGTTTGCTGGCACCGACTTGATTTTGGGGCCCGAAATGCGCTCTACCGGAGAGGTGATGGGGATTGATACGGACTTTGGCAAGGCATTTGCCAAGGCAGAATTAGCCGCCAATCAGCATCTGCCCCTTTCCGGTACCGTATTTATCTCCATGAGCGATCGGGATAAGCAAAGTGTTGTCCCCGTTGTGAAAGACTTAATGGATTTAGGGTTCCATGTTGTCGCCACGGAAGGCACGAGGTACGCGCTAAAAGATCAGGGAGTAGATGTTGAGTTAGTCTTGAAACTTCATGAAGGGCGTCCCCACGTCCTAGATTGGATTAAGAACAAGCAAATTCAGCTCATTATCAATACGCCTTCAGGGGAAGAAGCACGAGTCGATGGGCGTTTAATCCGTCGTTCGGCCTTAGCTTACAAAATTCCCATCATTACTACGATTGCGGGTGCCAAGGCGACAGCCGCCGCCATTCGTTCCTTGCAATCGCAGCCACTCGATGTGAAAGCGTTGCAGGACTATATTCACTAATTGCTGTACTGATGGAAACCCCCCTCTATCCCCCCGCGACGGGGGGAAGGAGGAAAAATTTAGCTTTTTCGCCGGAAGCCCCACACCATACCTGTAATCAGGTTGGTGTCGGGATGGATAGGCGGTCAATCGAGGGGGTTCAATACCCCTTTGATTGACAACCGTCTAATCAGTTCTCGAAGTACGTCATTTTGAGTTCGTCCTTTTACTTTGCAGTATTTGACTAAATGCTCATACTCGCTATCAGAGGGACGAATTGTTATCTTTGTCATATCGTCATATTGCCGTCACATCGGGTAGGATTATGTCATGAGAACAGCCTACCAGTACCGATTACGTCCAACAAAACAGCAAGCCGCCGAGCTAGACAGGTGGCTGTCAATGCTTCGGAGCCAATATAATTACTTGCTGGGCGATCGGTTTAATTGGTTTGAGCAAAATCGCTCTCCTGTCAATGCTTGTCCATTGGTTTGTCACCTGCCTGAGTTGCGTGACAATCCAGATTATTATTCGCAAAAAAAGACGCTACCGCAACTCAAGAAGACGCATCCTTGGTACTCTGAGATATACTCACAAGTGCTTCAAGATGTAGTCAAGCGAGTCAAGCTGGCATTCGATAGGTTTCTCAAGGGAGATAGCAACGGGAAACGCAGTGGCAAGCCGAGATTCAAGCCGCTCAACCGTTACCGGACTTTCACCTATCCTCAGATGAAGGATGGGTGTTTACAGGGCAACCTGATCAACTTGCCGATGTTCGGTAAAGTCAAAGTTGTTCTACATCGTCCTATCCCTGACGGCTTTAAGATTAAAACCGCTTCAGTCACAAAGAAAGCCGATGGTTTTTACTTGACGCTCTCCCTAGAAGACAAAACGGTTCCCGAAATTAAGGCTGATTTCAATCCCGATAAAATCACTGGAATTGATGTTGGCTTGAAGGAGTTCTTAACAACTTCTGAGGGAGAAACTGTTGCTATCCCTCAGCACTACCGTAAGTCCCAGAAACGTCTACGGGTTATCCAGAAACGGGTATCACGACGCAAGAAGGGGAGTAACGGTAGACTTAAAGCCATAAAGCAGCTAGGGAAGCAACACAAGAAAGTTGCTGACAAAAGAAAGGACTTCCACTTCAAGACAGCGAATTGGCTGTTATCAAAATATGACGTAGTTGCACACGAGGACTTGAAGGTCAAAGGGCTTGCTCGTACACGATTGGCTAAATCTGTGTTGGACGCTGGGTGGTCAAGCTTTCTGTCGATACTGGCAAACAAAGCCGAAAATGCTGGTTTGTTGGTTGTCCCAGTAAGCGCCCATAACACCTCACAAGATTGCTCCGGTTGTAACGAAAAAGTCCCCAAAAAGCTGCATATTCGCTGGCATGACTGTCCCCACTGCGGATGTAGTCTCGACCGTGACCACAACGCAGCAATAAATATAAGAAATAGGGCTGAGGGGCATCCAGTCCTTAAAGCGCAACGCCTCCTAAGCGATAGCCGGATTGGTTGCGAAGCCTACACCATACCTGTACTCAGGTTGGTGTAGGAGATGTCACTTTCCTCCCCGTACTCCCCTGTGTCCCCCGCACAAGGGGAGGTAGTAGGTGGGAGGTCATAGCTTTTTCGTTGCCTAAGCCCAATACTTTACATCACCCCTTTATTTTTCGTTCTCACTCGCTGATACAGCTCCTCCATCACCTCAATAAAAGAAATATCCTTCTTCCAGAAAGGTGGATAATCCCCTGCCTTTTTGATCAAAATAGCTGGAATACTGGCTGGGGAAGCTGCTTCAATCGTTGGCGGCAATCGCTTTTTGCCTAACCAAAAATCTTTCAAACTCACTGATTCTGGCACCGATACCTTTTCAGGTTGGGTATAGTAAGAGGCAGCAGATTCGAGAGAAATCTCTTCCGTATCTATTGCTGAAGAGAGAACTTGACCCAGTGGTGATTTTGCCAACTCTTGTAAGAGTTTTTCTCGCTCTAGACCTCTGAGTTCAAAGAGCAAAAATGGATTGGAGTCTAATTGGGAAGCAACCAAGTAATAAACGCCAGCAATATGTTTGCAAGGATTGGAATAGTCGGGACAGGAACACTTGGTAGTAAAATCCTTGCGGCTATTGGGTAATAAATGTAGATTTAACTCAGCAAAAGCCTCTTCAATCTTGTCCGGCACCTCATTCATCAGCAGTTTTGAGACAAAACTCGCCTTCGAGGAAATGTTTGCGATCGCTTTTGACCAATCTGATGCTGAAATCGGTTTAATTTCAATAGTCGTGTTGTATAAAGGTTCCTTGTAAACCCCAAAATAGGGATTAACTGAACCTCTCACCTTGGCTGTAATTTTTCCCTGATTTATTCGATATTCCTTAATTTTGCCTCCACTGGCATAAGACCGACCTCGCCCTAATCTAGCTGAGTCAGTAAAGGCTTCCAGCGCTGCAATAAATCGTTTTCCCCACCAAGTTCTGCTAAATTGTGTCATTGTTTTAGGAGTTCAGGATTTCAGAATTTAGGTGTTTAAAAGTTAATGAGTTAAAATTGAGAGTTGATAAGAGAGGCAAGCGCGGCAGGAACAAAGCTTTTCGATTACTCCCATACTTCCCCTTCCCTGTTTAAGAAAATACGTCATCTTCACGTATCATGTTAAAGATAAAAGTTGAAAATTTATCCGAGATAAAATCCCAATCTACATTGGATAAATCTTCATTCCCTTCAGGAATATCGATTACAGGAGGATCGTCCGAGCCATCGAGACGAACATACCAAACTACCACTCCTTGATTTTAAACTGCAACAGCAAGGTAACCGTGAAAGATTTCTTCTGAATTGCCTAACTCTTCTAGTGGTGTTAGGTAGTGTTCAGTGTTTTCTTCAAAAAGCTTGATAGCTCCTTCAATCGAGTACCATTCTTTGACTGCAAGCGGGAAAGTAGTTCCACACTCTGTCTCTCGCTCTTCAATTACCTGTAGTGCAGATGAGGAGATAGTAGGCTTGATGTTAAGGAAGTCGAATATTTTTTGATGATAGCGAAGTTTATTTGGCTGGCTCATGTGCTTTATAGAAAAAAAACATATTTATTTTAAAAAGGAGTATCGATAGATCTTCTGGTTCAAACTAATATATGATGTTAAGGGTCGCTACTGTAATGTTCTTTCATTCTGAACTCCTCAACTCCTAAATTTTTACTCTAAGATTGCCCTTTTATTCAAAGCAATCAACTGCTTAAAGCTGTCATTGTCTAGTTCAGTCAGCCAAGACTCATCTGTACCGATAATTGCTGATGAGAGTCTTTTCTTATCTTCAATCATCTGGTCGATGCGTTCTTCCAAAGTTCCTAACGTAACAAATTTATGGACAAAGACATTTTTTTTCTGTCCAATTCGGAACGCTCTATCTGTTGCTTGGTCTTCTACAGCAGGATTCCACCAACGGTCGAAGTGGAAAACATGATTTGCCTTAGTTAACGTAATTCCAACACCACCCGCTTTCAGAGAAAGGATAAATACTGAAGGTTCAGTATCTGAGTCTTGGAACTCAGCAATCATTTTTTCTCGTTTGTTACGATTAGTGCCTCCGTGCAGGTAATAAGTGTTGTAATGTAGAGTTTGTTTCAGGTATCTTTCCAGGTTGCTGCCGATTTCGGTAAACTGGGTGAAAATCAACAAGCTTTCCCCTTCAGCATTCACCTCTTCTATCATCTGGGCAAGGCGTTCTAGTTTATGCGATCGCTCTGGTGTAAACTCACTGCTATCTTGTAAAAACTGTGTCGGATGATTACAGACTTGCTTGAGCTTCATCAAGGTCGATAAAATTAATCCCTTGCGTTGTATCCCCTCTGCTTCTTCTAGTTGTCTTTCCACATCTTTAACCACTGCCTCATACAACGAAGCTTGTTCCTTCGTCAAGTTGCAGTACTGTTTGTGTTCAACCTTATCCGGCAAATCTTTAATTACCTGCTTATCAGTCTTCACGCGGCGCAGAATAAACGGTTCCACCAATTTGTTTAAGGTGGTTGATTTGACCTTGTCATTCTCTTTTTGAATCGGAATTTCAAAGGACTTGCGGAATTGAGCTTCCTTCCCTAAGTAGCCAGGATTGAGAAAGTTAAAAATCGACCAGAGGTCTAATAAGCGGTTTTCTACAGGTGTTCCCGTTAAAGCAAGGCGGTGCTTCGCTGGTAATTTTAAAATCGCTTTAGTTTGTGCCGCTTGAGGATTTTTGATATTTTGGGCTTCATCGAGGACAATGCGCTGCCAAAGGACACTTTTCAGAAGTTTTTCGTCTTTTCTAGCCAAGGTAAACGAGGTAATGATGATATCGTAATTAGAACTAGTATGAATAAATTCTTTCTCATCTTTGATACGGTTGCTACCGTGATGCACTAATGCTTGAAGGTGAGGAGCAAATTTTTCAATCTCTTTTTGCCAATTCCCGATAACAGATGTTGGTGCAATTAACAAAGTCGGGGAAACTTCTTGTCTTGATTCTTTTTCATTAACCAATTGAGCAATGACCTGAATCGACTTGCCAAGACCCATATCATCGGCAAGACAACCATTTAGACCCAGATTTTCTAGATATTGCAGCCAGGAAACACCCCGTTTTTGATATTCTCTGAGAGTTCCTTGTAATTGAGGAGGATTTGCCACAGGTTCGAGTTGGCTTTTGTCTTGTAACTTAGCCATCATCTCTGCCAATACATCGTCATGTTCGACTTCAATTTCCTCTTCAGCTTCTGTGGCTTTCTTCATCAAATCCAGCAGCGTCATTTCTGGGGTTTCTTGATGGTGAGACTGCCAGAATTCCAGCATTTTTTGCATTTTTTCTTGGTCTAACTCTACCCATTGACCCCGAAATTGCACTAGGGGAGTTTTGGCATTTACCAATTGTTTCCATTCCCGTTCTGTAATAGGTTGCCCCCCAAGAGAGAGTTCGTATTGATATTGAATAATCGTATCGAGGCTGAAGTATCCTTTCTTTTTAGCTTGAGAGGTTGATGGTTTCTTGGGAGAAGCCTTGAGGCGAATTTTGGCACGTTGGCGACCTTCTGGAGTCCACCAAGCAGGAATGATGACTTTGTAACCTGCATCTTCCAAAACCCAGGCTCTTTCTTTGAGAAATTCAAAGGCATCTTGTAGGGTTAGTTGCAAGCCAATAGGTTGATTAGTTTCCAGTCCTTCCCAAATTTTAGGATACATGCGGGCAGCATATCCTAGATTTAACAGTAAGTCTTTCTCAAACGCTGCACCAAATTGCTGGTGAATAGATTTTTTTGTTTTTTGATTTAGACACCAATAATCCTTTAAGTCCAGCTTCAGAGAGGGGTCTTTCTTTGAAGAGGCTTGGAAATTAATTCGCCAATTATCCGGTGCATCGGCTGGAGCAGATTGTAGCTGAAAGCAAAGATGAAAGGCAGCTACATCTTGAGCGCCAATTAATTTCTGTTTCCAAGCTGCCCATTGTTTATAGTCTTCTACAGTAATCTGATTTGTCCAGGGCAGCTGAGACTGGGGAGGATAAACACAACTGTAGAGAAAAGAGTTGATAATCTTTTTATCAAAGCTGGCGGGGAAGGCCGTCTTGGTAACAATTTCCGTTAGCAGATATTCGGAAAAATGACGTAATAACGTTTCTTTATCGTAAAATTCAATTGGGTCGCTCTTGGTTTCTAAGCCAGAAACACAGGCAAGAGGCATACAATCGATATATTGGCGAATCCTTGACTCATATTGTTCAGAAATGATTTGCCAAGCGGGATAAATTTCAAACCTATGGGCGAGTTGCTTGCGTTTGCCTTTAGAACCTTGAAAAGAAGATAGCTCCCGATATTTGAGTGCTGGAATATATTGGTCTTTGAAGATAACTTGCTTAAAAGATTGAGTGTAGTGATACCAGAACAGAAGGTCTGAACCGAATTGAACTTCAGAGGAGTTGTAGAGCGCTAGAAAATGAAGGTCGTTGAGGAGTTGAATAACAGGTGTGACTTGGTAAGGTTTAAAGTTACTAGCTTGAACAGTTCGGCTTACTTGATAGCAAGCAATCTCCCAAACTTGCCAATCAATCTCTTCAGGAGCCTCTCCTTCTAGATATCGGGTCATTTCTAGAGAAGGGAGAGGTTGATTATCAAGTGTCGGCAGCAGAAAGTATTTAAAGGAAATATTATTTTGAATTGGAGATGAGGGGGTTTCAGGAATGCCTAATTCCTTGACGAGAAAGGAGGCTAAATCCTCTTGAGTTAAATGTCCAGGATGGATAGTTTCGGACTGGGTTTTTCTTTTCTTCTGAAAGGATGTTTCTACCCACAAGTAAAAAGCGCCTGTTTGGATAAATGTAGTTTCGGAGGAGGGAATCCAGGTGCCGTGGAGAACTTTCATGGGTAGATGCCTCGGTTGGTTGTGGTTTTGTCTACCTCTGAGGGGATGGAGAGATGATACCAAATGCTGGTGACCTGGAAGTGTAGATTCTGAACTTCGAGCCATCTGTAGCTTTAGGTTTAACTGCCTTAGGCATTATTTTCATAGATTACGGCTTATATAGTTTTGTTAAATTTTTTCATCGAAGGATTGGACGGAATAGACGTTTCTCTGTTCGGTATTCCTCTGGAAAATCCCTTCTAAACAGGGTATTCAGGAGCTTTATCGCTGCTATACCGTTGGTGGCTTGCCATTAGAGTCCACTTGTGTAACTAAAAAATAGTGTAAATTTTTGTAATTAATCCTGTTTTGTATCATTAGTTACAGAATTCCCGTGATATATTTTAAATGTGAAGAGAAAGAAAGAAATTAATCGGAGAAACCCATTATGTCTACTCAAGAACAAGCTCGCGCTTTAATGATGCGTCATCATCACACCATTAAAAATCGCCAACAATCCATGCTCGGTCGTGCCGCTGCTGAAGTGGGTATGGACATTGATGCTGGTGAATACTGGAACCATGTTCAAGGCAAGCCCCATCCTAGCTTCCGCTCCAGCTATGACCGCAGCAATGCTTCACTCAGCTAATCTAACTTTAGGCTTCTAGGATTCACCAGAAGCTTTTCACTTCTTCATATAGGAGTGCGTAACTGTACAAAATCTTTAATCCGTTTGGAATTAGTCATGTGTACGAAGCAAGGCGTTCTTCATCCTGAGGAACGTCTTGAGGTTTTTGGGCGATCGCTACGGACAGGGGTTCTAAATAACCAATGACTAATGACTAATAACTAATGACTAATAACTCGCAATAACTGGTTGCCGCCTTTTTGAAATTCATAGGGTACTTGTTTAATCTCCAAGTTGTACCCTTGAAGGGTTAAGTCTTTCATCACTAAGGGTAGCCAAGGTGATACCTCGTTAGAGTATTGATTCAGCAGAGGAAAAATTCGCACCTCACTGGCGACGCGACACAATTCCTGTATTGAAGCGAGGTGAAACTCTTGAGGAAGAACATTGGAATAAGTAAACAGAAAGTGAGAGCAAATCGCTAAATCAAATTGCTTCGTCTCGAAAGGTAATACTGGCAATTCACCAATGATATAGCGTCCTTGCTGAATTCCTAGTGGCAAATCATCGAGAAATTGCTGCATTGCTGCCATCCTGATTTGCCCTAGTTGTGCAGGTGACTGGATATCCCGCCAGATGAAGTCTTCCTGATTCTTCTGAGTCGCATCTATCACCGTTGGGAAGGTTTCTGCAATACGCTGGGCGATTTCATCGGCAGAAAACTGATAGATCGGGTCACAGGATATCACTTTATATCCTTGGCGGGTCATCTCAGCATTAAAGCTTGCAGGGCCACCAGCACAATCGAGAATTCTCAACTTCAGTTCATCAGGTGTCAGGTCGAACATCCTCATATATTCATCGAGGGAACGCCCCCAGGGAACAACTTTTTCTAGTTTTAATACCATTGGTCTTCTAAAAAAGTGCGATCGCGCTTCAAGATACAATTTGCAACATTTGACCCTAGTACAGTCACTATACTGGTTCTATCAAACTCAGCATTACTTCTTGTGAGAGCGATCGCATAAACTATTGTTCACAATCACATCATTAAGCGATCAAAGTGGCTGAAGCTTAATTTCCATTGCTCGTAGTATTTGTCAGTCATCAAAAGATGATCGGTGTAGAGGAGAAGACCATCATGAATGCTAAACAACTTCGATTTGCGACGATTACAGCGATAGATATTATCCTGCTATTTTCGGCCCCCCTGCTCATTCGACTGTTCTCACAACTGCCATAATTGCTTGGTAGCATTGACAAAAGCTTAAATCTAAAGATTACAAGTGGGAGATTCTCACATCCATTATTCAATCTCCCTTTTTTGACTTTTGACTGAATCGCTGGTTGTCAACGGCAGTTCATGGAGTCTGACTTGATGAAACGCGATCGCAGAAATTCACCCCTATTATTTATCGACCAGACAACTGGATTGAAAAGAGTCAGTAATCAACCAAAGCGTTACAAAAATGGGGTAGTTTAATCCCGAAGGTAGGCTGACTGCTGATACTCTAACTGACCGTAGTTCAGCTTTACGATTTGATCAGCGAGGTGAAAATAGTGGTCATCGTGACTGATGACTAGCACCGTCTTTCCTCTGTGCTTTAACTCAGGCAGAATTTGAGTGTAGAAAATTTGCTTGAAGTATGGGTCTTGGTCAGCCGCCCATTCGTCAAATAGATAAATGGGTCGGTCTTCGAGATAGGCACACAGAAGGGCAAGGCGTTTGCGCTGTCCTTGGGAGAGGGCAGTGGTAGAAAGCACACCCTGTTTAATCTGAACTTTGTGGTCTAGCTGAAGTTGCTTGAGATAGTTTTGTGCTTGGAAGTCTGCCGTATCGGTGATGCCGATTAGACGCCCAAACAGATAGAAGTCGGAGAATACGGCAGAAAAGTGCTGGCGATACCATTCCTGGTTATCGTCGGTGATGGGTATGCCATTGAGGTGAATTTCCCCACTTTCGGGGAGGTAAAGACCCGTAATCAGTTTGGCAAGGGTCGATTTACCACGCCTAGGATGTTGATGTCGGATAAAATTAGCGATCGCTCTCTCTAATGCCTGGATGCAAAATTGTCGGCAAGACAGAAGAAGCACTCTCACCAAAAAAAAAGCCGTAAATTTTACTATTCTTCAGCAGGTAGCTCTATCGGGTCTGTTACTGACTTTCCTTGTGCCTTTACAGGCTGTGGCCCACGCTTCTGAGTCGGTGCCTGCTCTGCTGTTAAAACTCGTTTCGGCTGTAAAGAAATTACTGCTGCTAAAAATGCAGGCAGTTCAATTAAAACTTTGACCAATAATAAGGTTAAAAGCGGCTTGATTTCGGAGTTGAGCTGACTTTCAGGGTTTCTCGGGAAATTTTTTTGTGTTGAGACTAGATTTTGTTGGGGCAGGTCGAAAACTAACTGCCCTAATGCTTTAAGGAGTATGACTGGCAAACTCATTAATGCTACAGGCACGAGCAGCAGCCAAACCAGAAACCCGGAAATTAACCAGAACAGATTTGCATATACAGTTTCTGAACGCTTCTGCATTGACCTAGTTCCTTCAGGGATTGCCACTCAGTTAACTTCTTGATGGATTGTTAAGTAGGTCGGTGTAAATCAACCCTGAATGATGAATGAGAAAGATAAACCCGATTTTTCCGTTTCTTCGTTATTCATTATTCTTAATATTATCAGAGGTGATTTCACCGATCTACTGAGGTTGGCTGGGATTGCCTCGTCGTTTGGTGCTTATAATTTGGTAGTCCTGCCCTGCACGCTACCTTGTTATTTAATTGTAGAGGAATGTTCAGCTTTTACTGAGCTGAAATGGATGTAAAGAAATTTAAATATTTTGCTTATCCCTAATCTGCACCAGAAACTCTATAAGTTGGATACTTAATAAAGACTGAATCACATCAACATTTTATAAAACTGTGATCAAATGAATTAGCGATCGCAAACATCTGTTTACATTCAGCAATTCTGTTCTCGCCAATTACCTAGTCATTTTTCTTGAACTTCCTTAGGCAAAATCCAAGTTAGATTAGAAGCGCAAAAACGCTCATATTTGCTTTTTATTGTCCGGGGTTTGGGGGGAGCGATATGTAGCCTCTTCATCGTGAAAGGGTATCAAACGGGGGTTGCCATACCGCGAGATTGGCGCGAGTTTGTTGAGTTTCTCGGAGTACCTGGCGACCTAGAGCTGTAATTTCGTAGTATTTCCGCCGTGCTCCGCCTCGCACTTTAGGATGATCATCCCCCCATTTTGATGTAACAAATCCTTTTTTCTCTAGCCTATGGAGCGTCGGGTAAAGTGAACCAATTCCTATTTTGCGCTTGCCTCCGCTAGCGTGCTCTATAGCTTTGATGATTTGCAAACCGTAAAGTTGATGGCAGTCCAGCACAGTTATGATGTTTTCCTCGAGTGCTGACAAATCCAAATTCTCCTGCGATGGCATAATCTTGAATCCCAAATTGCTATCAATTTAATCATATTTTTTACAAACTTGATAATCAGCATTCAGGAATATTACAAAGTTGATAGTAAACGTTCAGAAAATTAGGCTTTGAATCCTTGAACGCTAAGGCTCCAGGCTATTTAGCAGTATTTTAGTTACTAGACTAGCTACTTAAAAAGACTTTTATCACCAATAGGATGTAGTCATCTATACAATTAATTTTGGTATTTTGGCCAGACGGTAGATAGAACTATCAGGAGTAAACGATGATTATTACGTTGCTTTTTAAAAAAAGTTTTAGTATCAGACTATAGATAGATTTGCCAAGAACCATCAAGAGATTAATCTATTCGTGGTTTATTAGAGAAACAGTAAGGAGATTAATCTAGCTCTACTTTATTTAGTACTTATTGGGGACAGGATAATGGAAATTTCCCTGTCCAGGGTTTTCTCTACCAATATGGGAATATCTAGGGCTGGAGCGTAGAGCGGAAAGGAAATAGTCTCAAAAATTTTGAGGGTGCCATAGATATAAAAATAGCATCAATCGGAAATAAAATAAATCGCTAGATCGAGCCAAGGGTAGAAGATAGAGCAAGCTAAAACCAGAAAAAATAAATGTTTTTTGCTAACTAAATAAGGAGGTTCGTAGCTGCAATTCTACAGGGATTTTATTCAACAATCAGCAGGGTGCTTACCAGGGAATAAAGTTGCAATGGCTTGCTTGTAATCAACCTACACTCTTCATTGCATAACTACCCAACTTATCTATTGAAGAAAAGTAACCCCTAACATTTGACCAATGCAACCTAGGGAGTGAGCGCGTGAGTCCTAAATATAGAACGAACGCGATTTTTTGGGTATCTCTATTTCCCAAAAACATAACAGTAAACACTGAATCAGTCAAACCGGAAGGCAGAAAATCATGAAAAACAAAAAAATGAAAGTTTTGATGATTGTCGAGCAATGCAATCCTACTTGGCAATCTGTACCTCTAGTCGGTTATAATTTTTTTCAGGAAATTAATGAAATTGCCGATGTCACTCTTGTAACCCATGAGCGAAATAGACAAGGTTTTGAAAAGACTACAGGCTATAAAAATGTTACTTACATTGCAGAAAGCGATTTGCACTCAAAATACTACAAGTTTGTAGGAAATTTTGCAGTTAAAGGTCGCATAAACTGACCTTTGTATCATACTTTGACCTATCCAATCTATGCCGATTTTAATAACAAGGTATACAAAGAATTTAGCCCCCAAATCCGCCAGGGAGAGTATGACATCGTTCATGCCTTAACTCCAATGATGCCTAGGTATCCTTTTAAGGCTATTAAGGCTTGTCAAAATACTCCTTTTCTCCTCGGCCCAGTCAATGGAGGCCTTCCTTTTCCAGAAGGGTTTAAAGAAACCGCTAAAAAAGAGTCAGCTAACTTAAACTTCTTGAGAGCAGTGGGGCGTTCGTTAATACCCGGCTATGTGGAAACCTATAAAAAAGCAGATCGGGTATTAGCGGGTTCGACGTTTACGTTGAATATGCTGAAGCAAAGTTTTGATCTTCCCGATCGCCAACTCGAACTCTTCTATGAGAATGGCATTGATCAAGAGTTTTTAAATTCCTCCCAAAGGCGTAAACATAATGATAAAGTCAATTTACTGTTTGTCGGAAGGCTAGTGCCTTATAAATGCGCTGACGTAGTCATTGAAGCCATCAGTAAACTCGATCGAGATACTTTGAATAAAGTTCATCTCACAATCGTAGGGGATGGCTCAGAGAAAAGCCTTTTAGAACAGCAAGTTCAAGATCTGAATTTAGGAGAATCGGTTCACTTTGCAGGCTGGATAAATCAGCAGGAAACGCTTCAATACTATAATCAATCCGATATTTTTTGCTTTCCTTCTATTCGCGAGTTTGGGGGAGCTGTCGTATTGGAGGCTATGGCTTGTGGTCTTCCCTGTATTGTCGCTGATAATGGAGGAATTGCTGAATATATTTCTGAAGCAAATGGCTTTAAAATTGAACCTATTTCCAAAGAATATCTCGCAAAACAATTGACAGAAAAAATCAAGCTGCTTGTTAACAATGAGCAATTGCGAGAAAAGATGTCAATTAATGCGGTTGAGAGGGCACGAGAATTTGAATGGGGACAAAAAGCCCAAAAAGTTGTAGGAATTTACGAACAACTAATCGTTGAGAAATATGGTTTGCCCCTTCAGGGAGAACGAGAAAAGGCAATCAGAGTTCCGGTTTCAAACCGTGCAGCATAAGGTCAATTTTTGAACAATAATTATGAATTGTAAATTATGAATTATGGAATGATTGGCAATTTCTAGGGGTTTGAAGCTTCCACTAAAAAAATTAGTGGTCTACATTTAGGGGAGTCGAAATCTCCTTCTAAAAGCCTGAATGCTTAATTCATAATTCAGCATTCATAATTCATAATTTAAGAAAAATAGCACTCAGGCGTGCCTGGATTGGGAAAGCTGCTCTCAGACATGCTGCCTACACGTCCTTTGAGTCGAGTGCTTGTCCAATTGCATGAGAGGTGAATATCTCACTATCCAAGAGCCTGATGGGGTTAACAATCCTATCAGGCTTTAATCGTTTCCTGAAAATACTGTAAAGTATTGTTAAGGAAACCTTCAAGGGAGTAATCGTTATGACAACCCAAATTGGATTCGGGAAAGTTCAACCGCAGCAGCAGAAAGCAAAGAAGAACAAAGCGAAACGGGTAGCGGCGGCACGGCAGTATGACGAGATGAAGAAGTCAGGATTGCCAGAATTTAATATCTTCGTGCGTATCAAGGGACAGCCCAACTGGTTTCCCGTCGGTTCGATGAGTGTCAGCCGCAGCAGTCAAATTAACAAAGCTATGTTTGAGCGAGAAGAGGATTTGCTTAAAGGCGCTTTCCGCCTGTTCCCCAAACTGCGTAAGCACCAAAATCACTTGGAGTATGGTTATCGACTCAAAGAGTATAAAGATGAACCCATCGAGTTGGCAGTTCGTCCCCAACCAACAACAGCTAACTGGATTCAATCAACGGTGAATAGCGTGAAGGAGCGCTTTTCGTCATTAACCAAGCGTGGTTGAGATGTCAAGACTTTAGTCAGGGGGTTAACGCAACTTAAAGGTTACGGTTACCCCCTCTGCAACCCCGATAAATTTTCCAGATAATCAATAAACAAGAGCATATTGGCACTAGCACGAGCAGTGAATGCCTGTTTCCCGTTGAATCAAGTTCGTACACAAGATCAACTCAGTCCAGTGACTAGGGGCAAATAGTGAAAGAGCGGCAAGCGCCATAATTCTTTTTTTATTTTTAAACTGCTGCCTTAATGGAATCTCTAGCGATCGCATAATTGTGTTAACGAGAGTCAAGGTAGCACTTTTCTAGCAACGGTTCGCTCAAAACGCGCTTGGTAACGGTACTGAATGGGTTTTAGAGATGATTCTCAAGTGCAGGGATCACTGCTGAGCATTGACCTGAGTCCCAAAATTAGAAGCAACCTAACTATAAGCGTCCGAAACGAAACATTACTTTATGATTGCTAAGGCAACTGTTACAGATAACCCTTTGTTAATCGGCAAAGGACTGCCCCCCTTTGATGCCATTAAGCCAGAGCATGTGGTGCCTGCCATGACGCAGCTCTTGGCTAAATTAGAAGAGGAACTTGCCACCTTAGAAGCGAACGTCACGCCAACCTGGAGCGCTTTGGTAGAACCCTTAGAGCGCTTGACAGAACGCCTCACTTGGAGTTGGGGAATCGTCAACCATTTGATGGGCGTCAAAAATAGCTCGGAATTACGCGAAGCCCACGAAACGGTACAGCCTAAAGTCGTACAATTTTTTAATAAACTTAACCAAAGCCAACCTATCTACAAAGCATTTAAAGCATTGCGGGAAGGCGATACTTGGAGCGGTTTGGAACCCGCGCAACAGCGGATTGTTGAAGCGGCTATCCGAGATGCTGCGCTTTCCGGCGTAGGATTGGAAGGAGAAAAACGCGATCGCTTCAATGCTATCCAACTCGAACTTGCAGAACATTCCACTAAATTCTCCAACCATGTACTAGATGCGACCAAAGCCTTTAACCTCACCCTAACCGATAAGGAGGAAGTTGATGGTTTACCGCCTAGCTTATTGAGTTTGGCGGCGCAAGCGGCACGGGCGGCTGGAGAGGAAGGCGCAACTCCTGAAAATGGCCCTTGGCGGATTACTCTGGACTACCCCAGTTATGTCCCCTTCATGCAACATAGCACCCGTCGTGACTTGCGAGCAAAACTCTACAAAGCCTTTATCAGCCGTGCCTCTAGTGGGGAGTGGGACAACAACCCACTGATTGATCGAATATTGGAGTTGCGTAAGGAAAAAGCCCAACTTCTTGGCTTTAACAGTTACGCCGAATTAAGCCTCGCTAGTAAGATGGCTCCAAGTGTTGAAGCGGTGGAGGCATTGTTAGAGGAACTGCGTCGCGTTAGTTACGATGCGGCGGTTAAGGATTTAGACGCATTAAAAGCGTTTGCCGCAGCTAAAGGAACAGAAGAAGCCAACGACTTGAAGCACTGGGATATCAGCTTTTGGGCAGAACGGCTGCGGGAAGAAAAGTTTGCCTTTAGTGATGAAGAGTTGCGCCCTTACTTCCCCTTGCCGCAGGTTCTTGATGGGTTATTTGCCCTCGTGAAGCGGTTGTTTGGCGTTACCGTTACGGCAGTAGATGGCGAAGCCCCAGTATGGCACAAGCATGTGCGTTACTTCCAAATTGCCGACGATACAGGCACTCCAATTGCTCACTTTTATTTAGACCCTTACAGCCGTCCTGAAGAAAAGCGGGGCGGGGCCTGGATGGATGATTGCATTGGTCGTGCCAAGATTGCGGAAAATGGTAACTTGGCTGTACGTTTACCGGTGGCGTATTTGGTTTGCAATCAGACTCCCCCAATCGATGGCAAACCGAGCCTGATGACTTTTAATGAAGTGGAAACTCTGTTCCACGAGTTTGGTCACGGCTTGCAACACATGCTCACTAAAGTAGATTATTCGGGGGCGGCAGGCATTAATAATGTAGAGTGGGATGCGGTAGAACTCCCTAGCCAGTTTATGGAAAATTGGTGCTATGACCGACCTACATTAATGGGGATGGCAAAGCACTACGAAACGGGTGAGCAACTGCCAGAGCATTATTACCAAAAACTACTAGCCGCACGAAATTTCATGAGCGGCAGTGGGATGTTGCGGCAGTTGCACTTTGGTCGTGTGGATTTAGAACTGCATCATCGTTATGTGCCGGGTGGCGAGGACACCCCGGCGACGGTGCGTAACCGCATTGCTAAAACGACGACGGTTTTACCGCCACTGCCTGAAGATGCCTTTTTATGCGCCTTTGGTCATATCTTCGCTGGAGGGTATGCGGCGGGGTATTACAGTTATAAATGGGCGGAAGTCCTCAGTGCTGATGCCTTTGCGGCGTTT
>JBFLZA010000072.1:0-19128 GCA_040756535.1 Cyanobacteriota bacterium | reverse complement strand
CTATACCCGCCTGTTCAAGCTGCCGACTCTGGATGTAGTTGGGAAAACCACATTTGATATCTATCCAGAGGAGTTTGCCAAAACCTATCTTGAGAATATCCGGAAAGTAGCCCAAACCCAGGAAGTGATCGAAGCGATCGAATCTGCCCCTCGTCCTGATGGAATATTAGGGGAGTTTCTCGTGTATAAGTTCCCCATCACCGATGCTTCTGGACGATCCTTGGTGGGAGGAGTCGCGATTGACATCACTGAGCGCAAGCGGGCGGAGGAAGAGCGGGAACAGCTTCTGGCTCGTGAGCAGGAGGCCCGAAGTGCAGCAGAAACAGCCAATCGCCTCAAAGACGAGTTCCTAGCCACTCTGTCCCATGAGCTACGTACACCCCTCAATTCAATGCTGGGATGGACTCAGCTCCTCCAAACGCGGAAGTTTGATCAGGCGACCACAGCTCGCGCTTTAGAAACGATTGACCGCAATACGAAGGCATTAGCTCAACTCATTGAAGACCTGTTAGATGTTTCGCGTATTATGACAGGTAAGCTCCGCTTAGATAGGCGGGCAGTTGGATTGGCTTCAGTAATCGATGCTGCTATCGAGGCAGTACGTTCTGCAGCCGAAGCAAAAGATATTCACATTAAGATGGCGTTCGATCCCTTAGTCGAGCCAGTCTTGGGCGACTCGACGCGTTTGCAGCAGATTGTCTGGAATCTGCTCTCGAATGCGATCAAATTTACCCCAAAGGGAGGTCGGGTTGAAGTTTGCCTGGAGCGCGAAGATGCAAATGCTAAAGTGACAATCGCTGACAATGGTCAAGGCATTTCTCCCGACTTTTTACCCTATATTTTCGATCGCTTTCGTCAAGCCGATGGCACAATTACTCGTTCTCATGGAGGCCTGGGGCTAGGACTGGCAATTGTTCGGCATCTCGTGGAGTTGCATGGAGGTAGTGTTTATGCAGAAAGTCCCGGAGTTGGACAGGGAGCAAAATTTATAGTAAAACTACCCCTAAAGGACAGTTATCCAGCCGCAAATAAAGATTTTCAAACACTTTTAGCCAGTGATGAGCAGAGTGTGCTGAGTAATGATGCACCACAGGAAAGTTCTTTACTGATTCAGGGCTTATGGATACTCGTAGTTGATGACGAACCTGATGCCAGAAACCTAATGACTACTATACTCGAAGCCAATGCAGCAGAAGTAACGGCAGTGGCCTCAGCGAGTGAGGCTTTTGAGATCATTGCAGGCGAGTGTTCAATGAGGCGACCCGATATCCTCATCAGCGACATTGGGATGCCTCTGGAAGATGGATACAGTTTAATTCGCAAAATTAGAACGTTGCCTCCAGCAGAAGGAGGGCGGATTCCAGCCGTAGCCCTAACAGCATACGCTAGAGATGAGGAGCGGGCACGAGCAATAGAAGCTGGCTTTCACATACATTTGGCAAAACCTGTGGCACCAGAAAAGCTAGTGAGAGTGGTTGCTAAACTAACTGGGCGATTGTTTTTCACCTGACACGATTAGGTTGTGACTTTATGAAACCAAAAATAGGGGTAATGCTCGGAGCCGTTTTTGCCAGTTTAGTCTTTCCTGCTGTAGCTAGATCACAGCTAACTGGAAACCTGACCGTTGAAGTGCAAGGCTTGCGGAATCAGCAGGGAAAGATCTGCTTCAAGATTTTCAACGGCAGCCAAGGATTTCCCAACAATAACGATAGAGCAGTGCGGCGAGAATGTGTGGTTATTGCCGAAAGCCTCCCGGAAGATCCTGATCAGCCCTTGACTACAACCTTTGAAAACCTTGAATCTGGAACTTATGCGATCGCACTCTACCACGACAGCAACGGCGATGAGCAACTCAATCGGGACGGTCTTGGCATTCCCGCAGAAGGTTATGGCTTTTCCAACAATGCTCCCGCTGTTACAGGCCCACCCAACTATGCAGATGCTGCCTTTGTGCTAATCGGCTCAGACAGTACAGTCCAAATCCAGATGCGTTACCCCTAATAGTAAGAGCGGGGGAGCGGGGGGGCAGGGGAGCTGGGGGAGGATGTAGGGTGGGCACTGCTTACAAAAGTTGAAAAGCTGAACTTTTAGCGCTGGTGTACAGTGCCCACCCAAAGGGTTTTAAGAATGGTGCACGCTCCCCAAAATAGTAAAGATATGTAACATTTATAAAAAAGTAAAACAAAAATTCAGCTTCAGCAGCGGCGGTTGAGAGCAACGCAAGATGAGCAAAACCAATAATCACGATATGCGGCGGAACTTTGCCAGTCGCGATGAGCTAATTGCTTATGTCCGAGAGCAGTTTCCAACAGCAGCAAACAATGACGACCACATCAGCAAGATAGAGGGAGGGCGTCAAGCAGCGGAAGCTGCACTTATGCAAGTAGACTCTGTCCTGTATGCCAAGTCCCGCAACTTCTTGAATGGAAAAGTCACGCGACTCTCCCCTTATATCCGGTACGGGGTTTTGAGTTTGGCCCAAGTGCGAGATGCGGCGCTTAACAAAGTGCGAAAGCCAGATGACGCCGAGAAATTAGTTCAGGAACTGGGTTGGCGGGACTACTGGCAGCGACTGTATGCCGAAAAAGGGAATGATATTTGGGAAGATCAGGAGGAATACAAAACTGGCTACGCTGCCGAAGTGTACGCGACCCAATTACCTGCTGATGTGGAACAGGGAACCACTGGCATGGTTTGCATGGATAGCTTCAGTCGCGAATTGCGAGAGACAGGCTATCTACACAACCACGCAAGAATGTGGATGGCAGCGTACCTTGTACATTGGCGGCATATTCGTTGGCAAGCGGGGGCGCGGTGGTTTTTGCAGCATCTCCTCGATGGTGACCCAGCGAGCAATAATCTCTCGTGGCAATGGGTAGCCAGTACTTTCAGCCACAAGCCTTATTTCTTCAACCGGGAGAATTTGGATAAATACACAAACAGCCAATATTGTCAAGTCTGCCCCCTCTACGGCAAGTGTGATTTTGAGGGCAGCTACGAGCAGCTAGAGCAGAAGCTGTTTCCCAAAGCAGAGTCAATTGACAAGAGTGGCGGGAGTCGGAGTTTTGAGCGGCCGAAGAAGCGGCGGCGCTAAGCTGTCACGCTTTTAAATTGCCTGTTGAGACAGACGCTCCGGACGCGGGGAGGGGGAGACACGGAGAGGGTTTGATGGCTTGTTTCCTAATTGAATAGTATGAAATTTAAATGTACAACAGCTTAGTACAGCGCGGCGGAAATAACCCACCAGTTGAAAAAGGTTAAAAAGCTTACTGTACAAGCTTTCTTCCCTCCTGCCTTCTGCCTTCTGCCCTCTTGCACTAGATTCTTCTTAGTAACAACTTTTAAATCAAAATATATCAATGAAAAAACCGATTGTTTGGGTACATGGTGATTGTCTGAGTCCTAAAAATCCAGCACTGCAAGAATATCCCAATGCTCCGGCGATTTGGGTGTGGGATGATGCATTGTTAGAAGAATGGCAGATTAGTCTGAAGCGAATTGTCTTTATTTATGAATGTTTGCTAGAGCTACCTGTAACCATTCGGCGGGGCAATGTGGCGGCAGAAGTTGTTGCTTTTGCCAAGGAACACGGTGCTGATGGTGTGGCGACGGCCCAAAGTCCCAGCCCCCGGTTCGAGGCAATTTGCAATGATATTGAAGATGCTTTGTCATTAGACGTTGAAGTGTGGTCATCTGATCCATTTGTGGACTATGACGGCTATATTGACCTCAAGCGCTTTTCTCGCTATTGGCGTAAAGCTCAGCAGTATATATTTGACTCCAAATAATTTCTTATGAACAAAAGTATTAGGAAAGCTGCCGTTGTCGCCTTTTTCTGGGCCGCCGCAACTCCAGCTTATGCTGTTCCTAAATCGGTGCCTATTGAGAAACAGGTTGAGGATGTAGTTTCTCATCTCGTTGGGGTGATGGATACATCCGCACAAGCAGCTGCTAACCCTGGTGCTGCTAATGTCCGCATGACAACTTGCGAGGTGACAGTGGAGAATGCTGACACTTCACTTAAGACTCGTCCCTCGGTTTTCCTCTATCAGGAACAAGCGCTTTCGCGAAATTTGGCTAAACCCTACCGACAGCGATTTCTGCGAATTGCTCCTAGTGCTGATGGAGAAAGTGTTGAATCGAGGTCGTTTAGGCCGCCAACTCCAGAAACCTTGATTGGATTGTGCGATCGCCCAAAAACTAGACGAGTGATATCATCAAACAACTTGGGCGAAGTTACCTGTAGTGTATTTTTAAAACCAGTCGGTGAAAACTACGTGGGCCAAACACCCCCTGAAGGTTGCCCTACTAACTACAGAGGTGCAGTGAAAATTACCAATACAATCACGCTTCATAAAACCGGGATGGATACTGAAGATAGAGGCTTTGATGAAGCTGGTAATCGGGTATGGGGCGCGAAAGAGCAATCCTATCAGTTTCGTTGGATGGGAAAGTAATTCTGTTAGAGTCGAAGCGCCTGTGGGGTACTCCTAAACAATAAGGGCACGGCAATGCCGTGCCCCTACACAGACCGATAACGCTGTTACTCAGGATTTATGCTTTATGCAGAAATTTCCGTGCCAACACATCCCGGTCATCTTCACTCAACTTATCCCAATCCAGTCCCCGTTCAGAGCTGATGGCACGTAGTTGCTGCTCTTCTCGCTTTGACTTCTCATCTGTCCCTTTCCCTGTTTCCCGGCCCAGAGCTTGCAAAACAGCAGACTTATCTTTCTGTGGCAGTTGCTTGACTAAATCAATAACTTGCCCAACTGTCAATTCTAATTTTGGCATGATTATCACCTCAGCAGTTCATTAAATCGACTTGTTAAACCCACAGCAGTGATTAGAGTAGGTGGAGTTGTGGGTAACTAGAAAAGCAAAAGAGTCTAGTGCGCTTCGAGACTCGCATTTGTAGTTTTGAAAGATGTGCGATCGCAAAGCGCCGATTGCAATTATTTCAACTCAGCCATTTAGAGTATCACAGGTGCGATCGGGAATTATTCTCCTAGAGGAGGAATCGTTATTTCATTGCTTAAATGAGAAGGAGTACTATACCTAAAACAGGTTTCTTAAAAGAGTTGTAAATAATAATGGTTGACGACATTCAATTTCACTATTCTTTGATAGGCAACACAGACAAACCTGTGATTCTCTTTTTGCATGGGTTTATGGGCGATCGCAATGAATTTAATGAAGTTACCTCCTTATTGAATCACCAATTTTGTTGTCTAACTGTTGACCTTCCCGGCCATGGAAAAACGAGGGTTATAGGTGGGGAAGAGTGCTACACAATGCCAAACACCGCCCAGGCTTTGATGCATTGGCTAGACCAGCTAAATGTTAAAGAGTGCTTTTTGGTTGGCTATTCGATGGGGGGACGTTTGGCTCTATACTTGACCCTTCATTTTCCACACCGCTTCCCTAAGGTTGTGCTTGAATCTGCTTCTCCTGGTTTGAAAACCGAAGGGGATCGAAGAGAACGAATTCAACGGGATTTTGAATTGGCAGAAAAGTTAGAAGTAAATGATTTTAAACCGTTTTTATTAAATTGGTATAATCAGCCACTTTTTGCTTCTCTAAACAATCATCCTGATTTTGAGTATTTGATAGTAAACCGCTTAAAAAATAATCCCTTGAAGTTGGCTAAATCCCTTCGCAATCTCAGTACAGGTTGTCAGCCTTCTTTATGGGAAAAACTACAGGAAAATAAGAATAATTTACTTCTATTAGTGGGGGAATATGATGCAAAATTTATAGCCATTAACTCTGAAATGGCTAGATTATGCCAATCCGCAAAGCTAAAAATCGTCAGTAATTGTGGCCATAATATTCACTTTGAAAACCCCAAGTTATTTGCTGAAGATATTTCTAATTTCTTCATATAAATTAACCTTTGGCTCATGTCTCGTTACAAGACTCCAGGCTAGCAATGCTTATATTGGAGGCTGGAGCCTTCAGTCTCAGGCGGCTAGAGTTAGCGCAGGTACAAGACCTGCCCCTACAAATCCTAAAAATCTTGGTTTTCGGAGTGAGGAGTCAAACCCTTTCATTTTTGGAGATTTTTCCGCAAGGCTGAAGGAAGCTACGCTTTATCCTGTATTCTGTTCTCTGTATTCTTGAGAAGCCCTACGCCCAAGCGTGTCCCAAAACCTTTCTCCATCTGTCCAAAATCCAGAATCTCAACTCCAAAATCAACACAAGCGCATCGTCTTCTGTGACTTCGACGGCACGATTACAGCAGAAGAAACCTTTGTAGGGATGCTCAAGGAATTTACACCAGAGTTCTCGGATAAGCTGATGCCCGAAATGTATGCGAGGCGCTTAACCTTGCGGGAAGGAGTGCGGCAACTTTTGGAGTCGATTCCCTCATCCCGTTATCCGGAAATCCTCAACTATGCACAACCCAAAGCTACTCGTCCGGGGTTAGTTGAGTTGCTAGATTTTCTGGATGAACAAGGTGTCCCCTTTGTTGTCGTTTCTGGGGGATTGCGCGGCATGGTGGAAACGGTGCTAAGTCAGGTGAAGACGACAGGCGGAACGTCTGATGCACCAACTTTACTAGAACGAGTTGCCGCGATTTATGCGGTTGATGTGGATACCAACGGTGAGTTTCTACAGGTGAACTCACCGTTTGAAGGAGGTACGGAACTCGTCGCTAAGGTGAAGGTGATGGAAAAACACCCTACTGAGGAACAAATTGCGATCGGGGATTCGGTGACAGACTTAGTGATGGCACTTCATGCCCCTATTGTATTTGCTCGCGATCGCCTCAGCCAATACCTGGACGAACACAACAAACCTTACCTTCGGTGGAATGACTTTTTTGATATCCGCACACAGTTATCTCAGCTGTGGCAAGATGCTTAACTGTTCTTTGTTCATTTCTCAACCATGAACCGGTAAGCAACTTCTGCTATTTGTGACGACTCAAGCACGACTTTAGACCAGCGAGTAACCGACAAGAATGATGCAAAGAAAACTTTTTTCCTACAGATAGCCTGGGGGAAGTTTGAATTTTCTATGAGGAAAAAGCCCTCAAACCTCTAAGAAAAACCTGTCTTTCCTCAAAATTAGGTATCTTTCCTCAGGGTTGAGGCAGAAGTTCGTGACCAGTAGGCTGAATTTCCACCACTTGATTCATTGTTCTTAACAGAAATTAGGTAATTCTTACCCCATAAATTGCAGTTAAGTGATATATGCGTGGAATTCTACATTATTTTTTTTCAATTGACTATAGCCTTAATGAATAAATGTAAGACAACAGCAAAAATCCTTGAAATTCTGTAAAGAGTATGTAATCTCTAACGCACAATACCCTACTTCCGCAAATTTTTGAGGTTAGAATGAATACCGATCCAAGACCCACTTTAATTTCTATTGCTGGTCACTTTTACCAGCTAGGCTGGATGGTGGGGACAGCAGGTAATCTCTCCGCTCGGATGCCTGATGGCAGCTTCTGGGTTACTGCCAGTGGACGCCATAAAGGGCAACTGAGTCTCGGTGATTTTATCCGTATTTCCCCTGATGGCACGGTGATAGAACAACCCGCGCCAGATGTGCGCCCTTCAGCTGAAACCAGTATTCATCAGGCAATCTACTCACTGTTCCCAGAGGCTCAAGCCTGCTATCACGTTCACTCTATTGAGGCCAATCTAGTTTCTAACTTTACCACTGGGGATTCCCTACCTTTGCCACCTTTAGAAATGCTTAAGGGCTTTGGAGTTTGGGAAGAAAACCCCAAAGTGGTCATGCCTGTATTTGCCAATCATCTAGAAGTGCCTCGGATTGCTCGTGATATCGATGAGCGCTTTAAGGCGGTACCACCGTCGATCAATGCTCTACTCATCCGGAATCATGGTGTTACAGTTTGGGCGTCTTCCCCAGAAGTTGCCCGCAACTCCTTGGAGTTAGCAGAGTACATTTTCCGCTATATGGTGGCTGCTCGCAACGCCGGCATCGAGAAGCCATGGGAAAAAACGTAATGAAGCGTTCGGTGAAACAAGAGGATGCTGAGGAAGTAATGATAATACGAAGCGATGTAGTGCAAAGCGATTTCGTTGCAGAAGCGTGGAAAGCACTGGAAGATTCTGTGATCTACTATAACGGACGCCCGGTTGGAACCGTCGCCGCTCGCGATCCGGATGTAGAGGCACTCAATTACAATCAGTGCTTTGTCCGCGATTTTGTTTCTTGTGCGCTGCTGTTTCTGATCAACGGCCAAACAGAAATTGTCCGCAATTTCTTAGTAGAAACGCTGGCGCTTCAGAATGAAACCAAGCAGATGGATTATTTTAATGCGGGTCAGGGTCTGATGCCGGCTAGCTTTAAGGTAGCGACGAGCTATGGTGAGCAGTATTTGACAGCGGATTTTGGGGAACATGCGATCGCCAGAGTCACGCCTGTGGATTCTAGCCTCTGGTGGATTATTATCTTGCGAGCTTATGTGAAAACAACGGGGGACATTGCTTTAGCGCATCAACCGGAATTTCAAACAGGACTGATACACATCCTCAAGCTTTGCCTAGCCGATCGCTTCGATATGTTCCCGACGATGTTGGTGCCTGATGGTGCGTTCATGATTGACCGTCGGATGGGAGTTTATGGACATCCGTTGGAAATCCAAGCTCTATTTTATGCAGCTTTGCGATCGGTAAGAGAACTCTTGGCACCCGGCCGTCAAGGCGAGATTTATAACCTAATTGTCAATCAGCGCCTGAGAACCCTCAAATTCCACATTCGCCAGTATTATTGGCTCGATATTAAGCGTTTGAACGAAATCTATCGCTATCAAGGCGAAGAATTTGGGGATAATGCTGTCAATAAATTCAATATTTATCCCGATTCCATTCCTGATTGGCTAACCGAATGGATGCCAGAACGAGGGGGTTATCTTGCCGGTAATCTTGGCCCTGCGCGAATGGACTTTCGCTTCTTTGCTCTAGGCAATTTGATAGCGATTATGTCTTCGCTTGCCAGCACTGAAGAGTCCCAAGGAATTATGGATCTGATCGAACAACGCTGGGGAGATTTGATCGGAAAAATGCCGATGAAAATTTGTTTCCCCGCAGTAGAAGGGTTGGAATGGAAGATTCTCACCGGCTGCGACCCGAAAAACGTGCCTTGGTCGTATCACAATGGCGGCAATTGGCCTGTTTTGCTCTGGCCTTTGGCAGCAGCAGCGCTAAAAACGGGAAGGAGTCAAATTGCACGCATTGCCCTTGAACTAGCAGAAAAATGCTTGAGTCAAGACCAATGGCCGGAGTATTACGATGGTAGAAATGGCAGATTGGTCGGTAAACAAGCGCGGAAATATCAAACTTGGACGATTTCTGGTTTCTTGTTGGCAAAAGATTTGATAGAGCATCCTGAGCATTTAGGCTTATTCTGTTTTGATGATGACGTTGAATCGCTGGAATGGTCTTCTTCTCATTAGGTACAAGCAACTCCCACCGCCTGAACTTACTATTAGTTGATTAGTTGGTGAAGGTGCAGGAGACGAAAATAGAGTAATTAGCTTGTGGTTTGACTTCTAAGGTTGAACGTTGCAGCTCAGAACTTGGATGTTGGAGTAAATTGCTTGGCATTTTGAGTTCTGAGCTTGGTTTTTTTGAGAAATTTCCCGCAGATTGAAATCTGGGGCTATACAAACATAGACGCGACAGCGGCTTCCCGCAGGGTAGCCTACCTTCGCAGGCTCGGATATTAGTGCGCGTAGGCGCACTTTGTTTGTATCGCCGCGATTTCTAGTCGCCAGGTACTTTTTCTCAAACTAGAATGCACCCTGAAACTTTGTCATCAGAACTCAAAATTTTGCCCTTTATCAAAGACTCTTGAAGGTTGAACCAACTGGCAGAGAGTATGACTTGTTACGTAAGATCGATTTTATATCTTCAGAACGATGAACGCTTCAGCCTGCCTTAGAATCCCTATAATTTAACCTACCACTCCCATGACCGAGAAATCGCCTGAGCCAAAATCGCCCCTATCAGAACAATTTGCGGATGCTTTGATCAAATTGCTGATTGCGGGCAGTGGGGGGTCGTCCTTATTCTTTCTGTTTAAAAACGAAATCCCAAAAGCGGTGATTGCGATGGTGATTGCTGGCGGGACGAGTTTGTTAACCAGCTTTTGGGATGGCTTATTGGAAATCCTCAGAACTCGCATGAAAGAACGGGGTCAGGAGGTAGGCAAAGCGATCGACCGAGCTGTGGATCTTACTCTATCTGGCTTTAAGCGGAAATATCTGGAGGTACTCAAGGTTGAGTGCTACACTCTCGAAATTGAAGGGCATCAGATCGAGCAAACTCTGGCACTCGAAGATGTATTTGTGTCGTTACGTATTGAATCAGGACACAACACTGGGATTCTCACTGGGGGCAGTCAGGAAATTTGGGAGTTTTTGCCCAAACAGCATCACTCCCCCGGTCAGTATCCCCATCGTCGGATTGCCATTCTAGCGGGTCCAGGCTATGGCAAAACGACTCTACTGCGTCACTTGACCTTCCGGTATGCCACCAACCCCAACCCCCACCAAACCCATCGCTTCATCCCTGTCTTGTTGCGGTTGCGCGAGATTCATCCTCTGATTCTGGAAGAAAATCCTCCCTCCCTGTCCAAATTGATTGTTGAACACCTAGGAAAACGCGCAGAATATAGAGACTTTAAACCGTCGCAAAACTGGTTTGAGGAATGGCTTGACAAGGGGGAATGCTTGGTGATGTTAGACGGGCTCGATGAAGTCCCCAAAACTCAGCGTGATAAAGTTCGTCGATGGGTAGATGGGGAAATGAAAGCCTACCCCAAAATCCAATTTATCCTCACCTCTCGCCCACACGGATTTGAGCTTCGACCCGACGAACCCAACATTCCCATTGAGGTAGATCTGAAGCTCAAGGTACTGGACTTTACCCCAGACCAGAAACAGCAGTTTATCAATAAGTGGTATCGCGCTTTAATTGAACAGAAGTGGAGACTTCTGCGCGAAAACAACCGCCAGAAACCGGAAAGTAGCCGTCTATCTGAGGAGCAGGTCGAAGCCAAGATCGAGCAAGAGGCGAAAGAATATGCTGATGACCTCACTAAGCAAATTTTCAGCAATCCTGCCATCAATGACTTGGCGAGAAACCCTCTGCTCATCACCATGATTGCCACAACTCATCGGGTTCAGACCGTCCTCCCCAAACGTCGGGTCGAACTTTATGACACAATGTGTGGTTTGCTGTTGGGGACTCGCCCCTATGCCAAGAAAACTAACTTGACCCTGAGTGCAACGGAGAATAAGGCGGTGTTGCAAGTGCTGGCATGGCATCTGGTGCAACAGGAAAAAACGCAATTTACCCCGGAACAGGGAGAACAATGGATTCAAGACATCCTGACCCGCTGCCGAAAAGACCGCGACCTCAGCTCCAAGCAGTATTGGGAAGAAATTCGAGACATTGCAGGTCTGTTGGTGGAAAAAGAAGCAGGCATCTATGAGTTTTCCCATCAAACGTTTCAGGAATATTTAGCTGCCCTGCAAATCAAGGAACGGGGAGAGGAAATGCTGTTACTGGAAAAAATCTCCAATGACCGCTGGCAAGAAGTGATTTGTTTTTATGCAGCACTGGGTAATGCCACCAACTTAATTAATGCTGCCCTTAGCAACCCGACTCCCTATACATTGAAGCTGGCAAATCGTTGCAAGAATGAAGGACGCGATGTAAATCCGCAGACCCTGAGGCGATTAGAACAAGCCTTGCTTCACTTGCCGTTTATTGCTGCCGAGGTACGGCTAGAACAACGATTTCGCCAGAACTTAATCTCTGTCGATGACCACAAGGTGATGAACCAAGACTATATCACTTGGGGCGAATATCAACTGTTTCTCGAAGCTCAAGCAACGGGGCAGTTTCACTCCCAAGCAACAATCGTGCAGATATACCCTGAACAGGTTAACCAACCTGTAACTGGGATTAGCCAGGAGGATGCACGCTGGTTTTGTGCGTGGTTGGGAACGCAGGCAAATTTGTACAGGACGGATGATGTGGGGGTATATGACTACCGCTTACCCACGGAGGAAGAATTACGAGGATTTCCTGCTAGAGAACAGGGGAAACTGGTAGCTTGGACAGATTCGCCAAGTAGCCAAGGGAATACTTTGCGCGTGGTGCGGGTACAACTGCCCACCCGCTACAAAGCCTTACTTAACTATTTAGCGAATGGTCGCTGGCGGGAAGCAGATGAAGAAACTGGCAACGTGATGTTAGAGGTTGCGAGGCAAAAAGACCGAGGTTATCTGATGCCAGAAGATATTGAGACGTTTCCCTGTGAAGACTTGCAAATTATCGATCAGTTGTGGGTAAAATTCAGTGGTGAGCAGTTTGGATTTAGTGTCCAGAAACAAATTTACCTGGAAACCGGGAATAAACTGGACGGTCAGTACTACGAGAAGGAATACGAGAGATTTAGTGATCGCGTCGGCTGGCGCAAGAAAGAAGAATGGCTAGGCTACGATGATTTCATCTTCAGCCTGACAGCTTCTACTGGACACTTGCCCACACATTGGCGTGTGTTTCGTGGTTCTGGTTTTTCCTTGCGTGGGGCGTCTCTGTTCTCGCGACGAGACTTATAGACTTTAACATCTCAGGATTCTATGCTTTTTTAAAGATTTGCTACTAAGAACAATTCCACAAACCTCGCCACTTCTAGCTTTTCGATACCTGGCGAATGGAATTCACGGCTACACAAACGAAGTCCGCCTGCGCGGACTAGTAGAATAATTAGATGCCTTGAAACCCGCGTAGGTGGGTTTGGCTTGTATAGCTGCGGTTTTAACCGCCAAGCTGATTTTGTATAGGGACGATTTAAAGCACCGAGTTACCCAGAAGGTAATTCCCAATCAGAAAATATCGATTTCTGCCGATGGTGAAATGCTTGATTTCTGACATAGTTAGCAACAGCACTAACATTATTATGGCTAACCGTAAAGGCTCCATAACTGCCTTGCCATTTGAAAAATTTACCCGGTATGACTTTGTGAGTCATTAAATGAGAGGAGCTACCCTTAATATTTCTGATAAGGTCAGACACGCATAGAGTAGGTGGAATTCCTGTTAATAAATGTACATGCTCCTCAATGCCACCAATAGCCATCACCGTACCTCCTAATTGATGGCACTGTCCAATGATTGATGCATAAATGACTTCCTGAATATCTGGTGTAATCAAAGGCAATCTATCCCAGGTTGCCCAAACACAATGGACATATAACTGCGTAAAATTTGCTCTCATGTTTCTCTAACCCGCGTAGGCGGGTTTGGTTTTTGTAGCTGCGAATTCCATTCGCCAAGCTTATTATTCCCAACACATATGGGCTTTGAAACATAGAGACGGCAGAGAGATAGGTATTCGCCAGATGAGTGTTCGCAGATTGAAATCTGGGGCTATACAAACTCAACCCGGCTGTGCGGGTTAAGATGCCTCAGTGCGATCGCATTTGCAGTAAGTTAAGCTACCTATTGCTGCTGAATCAATAGGTCGTTAAAAATAGACTTTATTTCCACGTTTTGGTATATAAAATTAGTAAAATAGTGAATAATTCTTCGTGCAAACTAACGCCAGTAGGCGGATATATATTCTCCACACTCATCGGCTAAAAAAGACAAAGCCCGGAAACGCAATTTCACGAATTGCTCATAGAAAGGATTGAATTTACAAAGGGGTGGGATGTGGAAAAGGGTGTGTCCAAATAACTGAATGTCTCGCTCAAATGGACAAGCGGCTGGTATTACCAAACACAGTAATCTTGCCGTTTTAGGGTCATCCATTTCTATCGTTTCCAGCCACTGTCGTCCCGGACGCAGTAGACGATTTTCAGGTTGGAGATTTGCCGCAATTGGTAAGGAATTAAACATAACATCTGTATTGGAATGAGGTAGACTACTGATTAAGCTGATATGCATCTAATGCAGTATGGTTGGGATGGGCAATACGTCCCATCCCACAAGAAATCTGCTACTGACTGACCGACAAGCTCGTTAAATTCATAACAGCTTACCAATGTCAAGGTATTGCGATCGCAAGGAATTTTTCGTATAAATCCATACAAAATCTGAGGATTAATACTAATTCTGGATTACCTCAATCCGATTTTTGAATAAAAAAGACAGATTGTGGGGAAAACTGATCGAGATAAGTAGGTAGGCACAAATAAACGCAGGTATATCAACAAATGTTAAGAGTCTAAAACCCTCTTCTCTTCTGCCTTCTGCCTTCTGCCTTCTGCCTTCTGCCTTGCCTCAACGACAAATATTAATACCCACCTACTTACCTTCACCATTGTGGCTGTGCAGCAATCAATGCCTCCGCTTTAGTCGCATCAACGGGTTCAGAGAAAAAGTAACCTTGCCCGAATTCACAACCCAGTTTCCGAAGCTGATCAAGCTGTTCAAACGTTTCAATGCCTTCGGCAGTGACATCTAACCCTAAATTGTGAGCTAGCCCTATAATCGCTCGGACTATTTTACAAGAAGAAGCATTAGAGTTTTTTTCACACGACAACTCCATAGATTTAATGAAAGACTGGTCAATTTTTAACGTATTAATCGGAAAGCGGTACAATCGGCTCAAGGAAGAGTAACCAGTGCCAAAGTCATCGATACCAAGCTGCACTCCTAGCGATCGCAACTCTTCTAAAATCTCAATCACACAATCGCTTGCCCGTTGATTTCCCAACCAATCCGCATTCTCGATAAAAGCGCTTTCCGTAATTTCCAGCTTTAAGCTTTGCCGTTCTATCCCCGTCTCCCGCAAAATTTGGTCAATCTTCGCACTCAAATTCGGTTGCACGAACTGCCTGCCAGAGAGATTCACATTAATGGTTAAAGGCGTCTGCTGCACAAAAGCCAACTGCCACTGCTTCGCTTTGATACAAGCTTCCCGCAATACCCATTCTCCAATGGGGATAATCAGTCCCGTTTCTTCTGCAACAGGGATGAAATCAGCCGGAGAAACCAAACCTTTTGTCGGATGCCGCCAGCGCACCAACGCCTCAAAGCCACTAATTCGACCCGTAATCAGGGAAACAATCGGTTGGTAGTAGAGTTGCAGTTCCTGCCGAGGGATGGCTTGCCGCAAGTCTGTTTCCATCTGCAAGCGGTTCACGGCCTGCCGATACATGGTTCTATTGAAAACCACCGGGCGAGTTCTCCCCTGTGCTTTGGCTCGATACATTGCCATATCAGCATCTCGGAGAATGTCTTCTGGGCAGTCATACCACAGCATACTCACCGCAATGCCAATACTGGCCGTGGTCAATATTTCTTGCCCTTCCAACTCCAGTGGCTGTTGCAGTTCCGTTTGCAAGCGATTCACATTCAGCGAAACGTCACCAATATCTCTGATGTCTTTGAGCAGGATGGCAAACTCATCACCCCCGACGCGTGCCACAGTATCACCCGGTCGGACAAAAGCTCGTAGTCGGTCAGCGATCGCGACTAGCAATTTATCACCAGCAGGATAGCCCAGACTATCATTAATCATCTTAAAGCGATCGAGGTTCAAAAATAGCACCGCAAACAAATAGTCCGGGCATTCATGCGATCGCTCAATGCAGCTACGCAGTTGGTTTAAAAAAAAAGTCCGATTGGGTAAGCGGGTGAGCGTGTCATAAAAAGTAGCGGCTAGCAAGCGCAACTGTTCATCCGCTTCACTTTTTTGCGTTACATCCGTCGCCATCCCCACCAAACCTACTACTTCACCGGATGCCACTCGTAGGGGTATGGTTCGATTTTGATACACACAGTTCTTCAACTCCCCAGTCCAAGCCACTTCTTCCCCAGCAAAGACGAGGCGGATGTTCGCCAAAATATCGGGATAGTTGCACAACAGCTCAAAGATCGACTTGCCCACAACATCACCCGCTTGCAGTCCAAAGGCTTCTAATCCCTTTCCCTCTAATAGGGTAAAGATACCATTTTTATCCATGCTGTACAGAACAACGGGTGAATTGGCAATGCAGGCATAGAGCAGTTGATCGCGATTGATAATAAAATCGCTAGAACCATACTGTGATGGGATGTCCCCCTTGTTAGAGTGATTTAAGTTAGGCATCCTGAGCTGCGCTCACCACGTACTCCCTTCGGGAGAAGCTCTTCTACGCGAAGCGTTCTGGGCAGGAGTAGGAATAAAAATCTTTCTTCCCCTGCACCAGGAGCTCCCCTGCTCCCCTGCTATTTTCAAGACAGCGCCTCCTTCACTTTCTCGTAGCATAACAGCGATTTTTTCAGGTTGGGAGATCGGGATGAGTGACCGGAATTTCTACAACAAATTTTGTACCTTTTCCTAGCTCAGAAAAACATTGCAATCGCCCCCCATGTTTTTCAACTACAATTTGATAGCTGATTGACAACCCTAAACCCGTTCCTTTTCCGACTGGTTTAGTGGTGAAGAAGGGGTCAAAAATCTGTTTCTTAGCCTTTTTCGGAATGCCAGGGCCGTTATCGGCAATTTGAATGACGACGCTTTTTGCCGTAGAGCTGTTCTTTGCCGATAAAGATCTGTCTACAACTTTAGTAGAAATCTTAATTCTCTTGGGATTGCGCTGAGTTCTATCCCATTTATCCTTAGAGTTTTCTTCATCCTGTTGCTCCTTATCTTGTTTTTCTAAAGCATCAATGGCATTATTAATAACATTCATAAAGACTTGATTGAGCTGTCCAGGGTAACATTCCACTTGCGGCAGGTTTCCATACTCTTTGATGAGTTCAATATCAGCCGCATGAGGCTTTAATCGATGTTGCAAAATTAAGAGGGTATTTTCAATCCCCTCATGAATATCTGCTTTTTTGAGTTCCGCTTCATCCAGCCGCGAAAACTTTTTTAAGCTGTGAACAATTTGATGAATACGTTGCACCCCCATATTCATAGAACAAAGCAGTTTGGGAAAATCTTCGACTAAAAAGTCGAAGTCAATCACCTGTTTGAGGTCTTCAATATCGGATACGGGTTGGGGATAGTACTGGGTATAGAGCCGCACCAATTCTAGTAGATCGCGAGCATACTGATCGGCATGGTCGATATTGCCCTGAATAAAAGTAATGGGGTTATTAATTTCATGGGCAACACCAGCAACTAATTGCCCTAAACTGGACATTTTTTCGCTTTGAATTAACTGAATTTGAGTTTTTTTGAGTTTGTGGAGTGCTTTTTTGAGTTTTTGTGCTTGCTTTCTCAGGTTGGCTTCCGATTGGCGCAAGGCAGCTTCAGCGGCTTTTCGTTCGCTTAGTTCGGCGGCTAACTGCTCGAAAAGTGCAGCCTGCTGAATTGCAATGCCTAATTGCACGCTTAGCTGCCGGAGCAATTCCACGGATGATTCCTGCCATTGTCTCGTCCCAGAACATTGATAGGCAATGAGTAAGCCCCAAAGATTGTCTCCTTGGAGGATGGGAACGACTAAGTTAGCACGAACTTGAAACTGCTCTAATAATTGAATATGGCATTTAGTTAAACCTGCGTTGTAGATATCCTCGATCGCGCGAATGTGCCCTTGCTGATAGCAGCAAGCTTTATTTTTTTTAAAACAGCTATCCTCGATATAGGTTCCCAGTGCTGGCGTCCACCCTAGGGCAACAGATTCTACTTCAATGATTCCACTCCAATCGGGATTAAAGCGATAAATAATGACGCGATCGCAAGCGAGAAATTGTCGAACTTCCTCTACTGCAGTATTGAGAACCTCATTGAGATTCAATGACTGGCGGATGCGTTGATTCATCCCTGCTAACAACTGCTCTTTTGTTGCTTGCTGCCGCAGTCTGACTTCGGTTTGATGACGTTCGGTAATATCGCGAAACGACCAAATTCTGCCGTAAAACTCCCCTTGAGGAGATAATACTGGCGCTGAATATCCCTCAAAAACTTTTCCGTTGTTTAGGAGAATTTCATCATGGTTGATCAGGGTAGGATTCTTATCAATATGCTCCATGCGGCTGAAAACCTGTTGCGGTTCAGCGATTAACGGCAGTATGGGAGTGATGAAATTCTTCTCATCCTCGGATTGCATTACCTCTTCGGGAACTTGCCACATTTCACAGAACCGCTGATTGTAGCTGGCTAATGCTCCAGATTCATCCGTTACCAGAATTCCATCGAGGGCCGCTTCGAGTTGTGCTCTTAAGATCGCAGTACTTCGTTGTAGAGCATTTTGGGCTTGCTTGTGCTGGGTGATATTTTGGGTCATCATCATTCCAGCAGAAACTTCCCCATCTTCATTAATCACGGGTACGATATAAACAAAGTAGAAGCGATCGCGATACGACAACTCAAACGTACTTGTTTCTCCCACCAACGCCGCTCGATAAGCCGGTTCAAAAACCTCACAAACATTGGGTTCAAAAGCTTCCCAAAGCGTCTTTCCCTCCAATGACGCTTGAGAATGCCCGATGCCTGTTAACTCAACCCCATCAGCAATGAAATAGCGCAAATCTCGATCAAACAGCAGGACTGCACCATTAGGGAAGTTTTTCGCTAAGGTACGATACTGTTCTTCTCTTTTCCAGGGTGCCGCCTCATAGGAAGTTGAGTTCGTACATAGTGCTTTGTGTTCCTTGTCCTCCTTGTCCCCCCTGTCTTCTCTATCTACTAGGTTTGAGGGCAACGGGTTATCAGATTGTTGGCGGGCGCTAAGATCACGAGCAACTACACAGTTATACTCCCGATCATTGAATTTGAGATAGTTAAATGTAACTTCTACAAAAACAGCCTGGCCCTCTTTCGTTCGATACTGCGTTTCGACGGTAAAAGAACCCGTTTGCTTAACTTGTTGCCAGTATCTCCACCCGTCCTGGGGCGTTAATTCTACATCAATGTCGTAGATGCTTAAGCTCAATAGTTCGCTGCGAGAATATCCTAGCAATCGGCAGGCCGCCTCATTTATGTAGAAGAACCGACCTTCTGAGTTAATGTTAAAGACAGCATCAGCAGCACCATCCATAGAAAACTGCATTAACTGTAGGATTTCTTCTGCCTGTTTTTGCGCCGTAATATCTATCTGGACGCCAATAAAGTGCGTTACTACCCCTGAAGCGTCTCTTAATGGCGAAATTGTTAAATCGTTCCAAAAGAATGTCCTATCTTTCCGATTATTCT
>JBFLZA010000071.1:0-19212 GCA_040756535.1 Cyanobacteriota bacterium | reverse complement strand
GGTCGTTGTGGCAGGTTTGAAATAGTCATCTTTTTGCACTTTATTTTTACTAATGATTCAGGACTTAAGTACAAACTTTTATTTTTATAAATCTTAAATTCAATTTTGAATGAATTGCCTTTAAGGTTTCTTACATATTACTTACCTAAAATAACCGCTATTTGTCAAATACATTTACCTGAGTAAATGCAAATATTTCATGAAACTAATGCAAAAATTATAAGTGATATTTCAGGTAAGTATTCAGTATCATTTCACCCTTGAAATAGTACTGATTAAGTGGTCGCAGATTAATAATAGTTGTTAAGCGTTAGGGGAGTAGTCACTTCCTACAACTGAATAAAGGCAACGATTCCAAGGGTTATGGAGGAGAAACGACCACCTTTATTTTATCTTTGTCTAGATACTTAGTATACTTTTCTAAACTATTAAAAAAATTCTCTTGAGATACAAAAAATTATGAACTTTTTTAGCAGGCGTTTCTAACGCAATCACCCATTAAGCCGTAGTTGCCGTAATTTGAAGTGACAAAAGAACATTGATTGTTATACAAAGTTGCGTTCGTTCAGCATCAGTGGATATGATCGGAGGATGACCCGGCAAGAAACCCGACTCCACACACAAGCAATGGTCGAAACACCTCCTCAACAAAAACCCTTGCCCATTCCACCACTCGAAAGTGGCGATCGCTTAAATCGCTACCAATTTGAGCGGCGCTACAATGCCATGCCCCATCTCAGGAAGGCTGAACTGATTGAAGGAGTTGTCTACGTGCCTGCTGCATTGCGCTTTAGAAGTCATGGTCAACCTCACGGAAATTTAATCATTTGGCTGGGCAATTACAAGGTTGCGACACCTGGTATTGAGTTAGGAATTGAACCCACCGTTCGTTTAGATTTGGACAATGAACCTCAACCTGATGCGGTGTTGATGATTGAGGAACAAGCTGGAGGTCAGGCGCGACTGAGTGAGGATGATTATATAGAGGGGGCACCGGAGTTGGTGGCAGAGATTGCGGCGAGTAGTGCGGCGATTGATTTGGGTGATAAAAAACGTGCTTATCGTCGCAATGGGATTAGAGAGTATATCGTTTGGCAAGTGTTTGAGCAGAAACTGGACTGGTTTTATTTGCAAGAGGGGGAGTATGTTCCACTGCCTGTGGATGAGCATGGGGTGATTCGGAGTCAAGTGTTTCCAGGCTTGTGGTTGGCAGTAGATGACCTATTGACTGGGAATATGGAGCGAGTGCTAGCTGTGTTGCAGTCAGGGTTGGCTGCACCAGAACATGATGCATTTGTGCAGGGGTTAGGGAAATAGTTAGGGTTGTGCGATCGGTAGATGCAGTAAAACTATGTTCAAGAGTGATATTAAACTGCTCTATTCGGTAGTTTTACCAAATTTTGGTGTGTTAGATTGCATTTATCAATAGAGTATCCCAAATAAGGGAGGTAGACCGCTGGGTACGGTCTAACATCAATTGGAGTGGCCTCTTTCCTACGTGTACAGAGCAAAATGTTTAAGCAGGACGATATTCAACCAACAATAGCAGGACTGCGTAAAGATCACATAGTTCAGTTTTTGCTTGAACATCTCAAGAATTCCAATCTGCACAATCAAGCTTCTGTTCAGTTAAATGCGCCTAATGCCCACTTCAATTCAAATAGAGAGTTTTGGGCGAGATTGCTTTATGAGCGTAATGCTACTTTAAAGTGGGTGGAATTGAAGGGATTTCAAATAGTAGATTGGTTTCCACGTACTCCAGGTCTCTACCATACAGATAAGGCTGAAAGAGCAAGAGAGGAAGCTGAGCAATTTATTTGTGAAGAAAATGGAATTTTATTTTATAACCCACACGGCAAATTTCACATGATAGAGGGTGGGGTGGGTTCTGTAAGATTTAAACCTATATTAGTGGAACGTGAAGAACATTGGCTATGTACTGCCACTTCAGACGGATACTGTCATTCTGGAGTGCCTCTTGCAATTCCCACTAATCTTTTACGAGAAGTAGATTTTTCTGATTATAAATATAAATTTACACTTGTAGGTCAGATTAGGTTCTTACCGAAATTTTTGGAAGATCATTTTCAGCACATCAACCGAATTCCACAAATATACGTTGTAGTTAATCATCTCAAAATTACCTCTAAAGAGCAATCGTCAGCACCAGTTAAAATTACTCCAATGCTCTTCTTTGAAGCTGAAATTTCTGATTTCCTAAAGAAAAACAATCGTAGAAACTATCGAAATAAAGGATATGTGACTTATGCAATCTGTTGTGCAGATTCTCTTAAAACCCTTGACAATGCTTCAGATTGGCTTGAGTTGTATGTTAATCGGTATAACGGTAAAATAATTACAAATTTTGACGAACAACGCCCAGCATTTGAGAGAGTTCCGTTCAGCCTTCAAAATATTATGAGTAACAACATTGCTCAAAAAGTTATACAAGAACTTATACAAGAAACTGAGACGGAAAATATCAATAGTATCTATAAAAAAATTCAAATTAATATTTTAAAATTAAATAACGTTCAAACAGGAGACAATTGCACTATGAGTAATGAGCGTACAATCAACACAGGTGGTGGTAATTACTACGAGTCTATTAGCACAAGTGGTGGTAATTATATTCAAGGCAATTATATTAATATGAGTCAGGATCTCACTCAAGCTGCGGCTCAGATTCAGGAATTGATCGAACAGTTGCAAAAGAGCGGTCTTACGGTCGATAGTGCTCAAGAAAAGGTAGCGAAAGATGTAGCGAATCAGGCTCAGAATAATCCAACAATGAAAGATAAGTTGGTGAAATGGGGGCAATCGTTGGGAGATGCAACAGTAAACGATGTTGTTAAAGGTGCTGTCAAACTTGCGATCCGTTCAGCAGGAATTCCATTACCTTAAATCAAGAGCTTTTGCAGCAGTTGCGGTCTAATAATTCGGGTATAGCGGACGGACGAAAGCCGATGGTGGGGTTGCTAAGGTTGTCTGCCGCCGCTGATTTGAGCCGTTAGCTTACCTAAGGTTTCAGCTCTGCCAAACGATTAGATGGGGTTTGCAAAACAATGACCGCGATATTGAACTGTGATAGATTCTGTTGAAACGACAAGTTGCGATCGACTGTGATGAAAACATCAAACTCTGCTTCTGCAAGGACAAGAAGTTGACCATTCTTTACTCCCGCCCATCCCATCTGTGGAACTGTTTTCACTTCATAGCCAACAAATTCTCTAGTAAATTTGCGTTCGCGTAGCGTGCCGTAGGCAATCAATACACTCATCAAACAGAAACTTCATGCTACGCTACCATGCCAACAAGCTGCTTTCCAGCCTCTTCCAGTAAGGCGATGACTTGCTCTCTGGTCACAGTTGGAAACCCATCTAAAAAATCGTCAATCGATTCTCCTGCTTTTAGATAGTCCAAAAGCGTCTGCACAGGAACTCTAGTACCCGTAAAAACTGGGGTGCCGCCCATAATCTCAGGGGATGCGCTAATAATTAGGGAGTCTTTAAGCATAACTCTTTGACCTCCAGGTTCTGTACTTAATAAGTTTATCAATTTTCATAGGACAGAACCCTCTAGAAAGGAGTCAGTTCTGGACTTGACCTCAAACATCAAATCAGGGACTAACTGAGCATAGTCTCCTGTTGTTCGCCGCGATCGCTCCTAAAATATGGAACTAATCCAGAAAAATGAGAAAGAATTGGTGTAAGCGCGGTATAACAGGAACATTAGATGGTTTGGGTTGTCGCTGGAGACGTAGCTGCAAGTCTACTTGTTTGGTGTTCAGTGCTAATTGAACTTATTGGCAATAATCTTGAGTTAAGGTATTTAGCTTGGTCGGTAGCTCTGGGGGATTTTAAGATAGAGAGGCAGACCTAACTTACCGGAGCGCAATACACATGGTTTCATCAGAACTAATCTCGACATTACGAGGGCTTAGCCGCGCAGATAAATTCTATGTCATGCAAGTTTTAATCTCGGAACTAGCCCAACAAGAAACGGAGTTGATTAAGCCCGATCAATCTTATCCAGTGTGGTCGCCCTATGACGCGGTTGAAGCAGCAGATACGATGTTAAAAGTGCTACAAGCTGCTAAAACTCAAGACCATGCGTAATAATGCCCAACGGTATCCTTTTGTCCCTAGTGATGTTGCATTAGGCGAAGCCAGTTTTCGTCCATACTTGCCTCTCACTTTGGCTTATCAACAAAGTTCTGTTGCAGCATCTGGTTTATTGGATACCGGAGCAAGCGTGAATGTGCTTCCGTATTCAGTAGGAATTGAGCTTGGGTATGTATGGGAACAACAAACAACAGCATTAAGTTTGACAGGAAATTTGGCTCAGTATGAGGCGCGTGTTGTGCTTGTTCAAGCTGTCGTTGGGCAGTTTGAGCCTGTCCAACTAGTGTTTGCATGGACGCAGGCTACAAATGTCCCACTAATTTTAGGGCAAGTTAACTTCTTTATGGAGTTTGATATTTGTTTCTATCGCTCACAATTGCAGTTTGAAATCAGCCCGAAATCCGTAGTGTTGGAGTAATCTGATCAGTCGCCGTCACAAATACAATTAGTAGAGAGAGCTTGAAGGGAGAGAAAGCTAATGACATTGCAGGAATTGCAAAAGCAGGCATTACAATTGCCAATTAGCGATCGCGCTTCAGTTGGTGCAAACTCTTTTAGAGTCGCTAAAACGGGAAACTCACCCAATGTCGCAGCAGCGAAACCTATCTCGGCTTCGAGGGATTGCAAAAAGTTCGGTCGATACCTAATCAAACTCTGGTGCCCAAATTTCAGCCACTACCAACTCCCATCCCGGTAGCAATTCCGGCACCGTCAGCACATCCCCATCCCGCAAAACCACTTTCTCTACAGCCGGACGATAAACCTCCATCGTCCGACTGCGCGGGTCAACTAAAACCCCAACCTGCGTTCCTAAAGCTAAAAACTCCTGAATCTCCTGACGAAGCTTAGTCAATGAGTCAGTTTTAGACTTGACCTCAAACATCAAATCAGGGACTAACTGAGCATAGTCTCCTGTTGTTCGCCGCAATCGTTCTGCTCGCACAAACGACGCATCCGGTGCACGCACATCCTCCGAAGCATTGGGGAGAATAAATCCTGCATTGGATGCCGTCACTCGTCCCAATCTACGAGGTCTGACCCAATTGCCCAAGAGTCGGATAATCTCAGCGGCAACTTCATCGGATTCATACCCTGATGGACTCATGACAATAATCTCCCCACCTACCAACTCCATCCGATAGTCGGGATGCTGCACTTGCAATTTTTCCAAGTCTTTAACCGTTAAACCAGCCATCAGACTCCTCCAGCAACGATTCGGCGTACATCCTCATTTTCTACTCAATTCCAGGAATCAGACGTAGGCTTCTTTTTGGAGACTCTATCAGTTTGCGATCGCCTTCTTCATGAATGATGAAATTCCAAGTTCTGCGAGTCGCTGGACTGGTCGGCAAACGCTTTGAACTCGATCGCATCGTGACTACAGAAGAGGCGCACACCATTACTGCGATCGCCCGATAACCCACGTAGCCGCTCCTGATTGTGGAGCCTCGCCTCGCGATCCACCTCCATCATCGATTGATAGAAACGCATTCCTGGCGTGCAACTTGGCTGGTTAGAGTCCATCTCGTGCCGATAAAAGTAGGCATCGCCTGCATTCAGGAGCCAACCCTCCCGTGTCTTGATGGCAATGCCAGCATGTCCCCGTGTGTGACCAGCAAGCGGGATGAGAAGAATCTCCGGCGGCAGTCCCTCAAGATCGCGGACTGCCTCGAAGCCGAACCAGGGTTCGCCCCCGGCTGAATAGAACTTCCAGCGTTTTACTTCGTCCCACTGCTCTGGACGATAGCGCTGGCTGGCAATGAAACCGCGTCGGTCTTGCGCTGCGTCAATTTCAGGCTGCATTACGTGTACGGTTGCCTCAGGAAAATCCTCCAAGCCACCAGCATGATCGAAATCGAGGTGGGTCAGCACAATATGACGCACGTCCCGTGCAGAAAATCCCAGCCGCTCAAGCTGATCGATCGCCGTGTACTTTCGATCAAACTGGATACCATTGAAATGAATAAAGAACGGGCTGAGCCGCGAGTAAGGCGAATTGACATCACGCAGACCGAAGCCAGTATCGATCAGAACAAGTCCCTGGTTTGTCTCGACCAGCAGGCAGTGGCAGACGAGGCGAGCCGTCAGACCCCGACTGAAGCCATCGAAGAGCGCCCCACCGATCGGGCACATGCAGCCACAATTGAGATGATGAATGTGCATAAGTACTCTGCCCTAAACTCCTACATCACTGCTCCACGCTCAGGATTGCCTTGGCTTGCTTCTTTTTCGCTACCATGCAGTCTGCGCGAACTGTGTGATTTCAACTTTTACAATCCTAGGAAGGCAGCCGTGCGATCGCGTCTTTCCAACGAAGTATCGCTGTTATGTGTCTGAGATCACTTTTCTCTCCCCAGCAATAAGTTCAAGCCAATGAGAGCGTCTACCCGCTCTATAGGACACGAGCTGAAAATTAGATCGTGTCCTATGCTCAATCATTCTATTGGGAAGCAAATGAAATGAAAAAAGACCCTGTGAAAAGAATTTCAGTTGTCTCCATGCTTAAGCGACGAGAGATGCTTGGCTTCCTAGGGGGAACAGCCGCCGTATCGCTTGTGGGATGCTGGCGCGGACAATCCACCTCAGCAAAGCCGATACGTACATTAACTCAGACACCGACTCGGACGACTCCGACCTGCGTGGTGAGACCTCAACAGACGGAAGGGCCATATTTTGTGGATGAGAAGCTCAACCGCTCAGACATCCGTTTAGATCCATCGGACGGTTCAGTGAAGCAGGGAGTACCGTTGCGTTTGGTGTTTCATGTCTCTCAGATTGATGGTCGCTCCTGTAGGCCTCTGACTGGTGCAGCCGTAGACATTTGGCACTGTGACGCGCTGGGCGTTTATTCGGATGTGACAGACCCAAGTTTCAGTACCTTCGGGAAAAAGTCCCTGCGTGGCTATCAGGTGACAGACGCAAATGGGACTGTCGAGTTCGTGACAATCTACCCCGGTTGGTATCCAGGCAGAACGGTTCACATCCACTTCAAGATTCGTACCGATTCTGCGTCTCAGCGTGGTTATGAGTTTACGTCACAGCTTTACTTCGACGATTCCCTCACGGATCAAATTCACGCGCAAGCCCCCTATTCCGCTAAGGGACAGCGCACTCAGAGGAACGATCGAGATGGCATCTTTCGAGATGGTGGTGAGCAACTGATGCTCCAGCTAACCAAAGATGCACAAGGCTATGTCGGGATATTCGATATCGGGCTTCAGCTCACTTGAACTCTAGGATTAATCTGATTCTAGGTGGCGATTAAATCAGCAAAATTCAGAGTGTGATAAGGTTCAAAAATTGGCAATGTATGGGATTAGTTCCCAGATATTTAGCTGACAGATTAGCACCAGAGACTTATCCTACCCAATCCGTCCCTCATGGTTCGCGATCAGCTTTGCTGGTGCCGTTCGCGAAGCGTCTCCGTAAGGAAAAGGCGATCGCAAACCAAATTACCGATTTTTCTCTTAATAGATATTCTGTTCGCTTTGTCAATGCGTAATTTCTAATTCCTCCTTTAGAAAGAACTTTCGGTAAACCTGCTTAATGTGACAGTTAGTAGAGTGGAATGCAGACAATCCAACTCAAATCTAGCGAAGGCTACCGTTTAGCAGAGAAACCTACCGTGCACTACTGAAATAGAAGCCAAATTTTGGTTCTGAAAAAGAACTGAAACCTTTGAAAACATAGAGCATGAAACCAATGTCTAAAAGACTTCGGATTCTCTACGCTGCTGGTCCTGGAGATGTGGTTGGAACGTATAATTATTGGGTAACAGGACAAGACGATCCATCACAAGTTTCCATCACCTATTCCAGTCAGTTCTATGAAGTGTGCCGTGATTTAGATGCAGATGCTTACGTCATTTCTTCTTGTCCAGAGAGGAAATTTTTTTATGACGGTCAATTCAAAATCAAGCATCGTCCAATTCCCTTGCGATCATTCTCTGGACTTCTCTATCATTTGGGGCAGTTGTGGTATGGATTGCGGTTGATTGCCTCTGCCATCCGTTTTCGAGCTAATGTTGCTGTAGTGGTTGATGGCACCACACACTGGTTTGTTTTGTTGCTACTTTCTTGGTTGGGAGTGCAGGTCATCCCGTCAATACACTGCACCCTTTGGTGCAAGTATGTTCCCTCAAGCAAGGCTCAGAATTTGATTTTAAACTTGAGCCGTTATTTGTTTGCTCGCTGCTGTACCGCCGTCTTAGCTGTTTCCGACGAAATCTCTGAGCAAATCACGCAACTGACGACCAGTCAGCATCAGCTAATTCGCAGATTTACTCCCCTATACCGCCGAGAGCAGTTTGCAGGGATAGCTCCTCCTTCACAGAGACATTTGCCGTTTCGGGTGCTATATGTAGGTCGCATTGAAGAAAATAAAGGGGTTTTCGATCTTCTAGAAATTGCCAAACATTTCACAGCTATTGGTAGAAAGGATATTGTATTCGAGCTGTGTGGAACTGGGTCGATGCTCAAATCGTTACGCCAAGCGGCAAAGCAAGCAGGACTTAAGGCTCGGTTTGTGTGCCACGGTCACTGCAATAAACCCAAAATGCGTCAAATGTTTAACCGATCGCACGCTATCATTGTGCCGACTAAGACAGATTTTGCCGAAGGGTTTAACAAGGTTGTTGCTGAAGGCGTTTTATCAGGGCGTCCTGTCGTTACCTCAGCGGTTTGCCCAGCTTTGTCCTATGTCCAAGACGCTGTAGTAGAAGTTCCGCCTGATGACCTGATGGGGTATGGTGAAGCCCTACTCAAGCTGTGTGACGATCACCAATTCTATGAACAAAAGCGCCAAAGCTGCCAAGGGCTACAAGAGCAATTTTATGACAATTCCCAAGGTTGGGGTGCGGCGCTCAAGTCTATCTTGGTATCACTTCCAGAGAGCCAACAGTTGGGTAAGGAACTTAAACTGGAGCAATCAGTCAGCTAAAACGTCAAGGAGAAAGACAACCAGGCATCTCTACATCAAGGGAGAAACATAGCTGTGACGACTACTCTCCCTGTTTCTTTACGGATATTCTGAGCTGAGTGTAAGGTGGACAGAACGAGAGTAAAAACGGGCCCTCTTGGTCTGTCCTATCCCATCAATTTCTTGCTTTCTCTTTCATCTCGCAATAGGTAATTTTTCACTACTAGATTGGGTGAGGGGTTTACTCAAAAATTTATTGTATTAGTCCTTTCTAAATTATTAATATATATAAGAATCAATAATCAACTCGTAGTCGTTGATACTTACTATTTAGAAAATTTTAACGTAAACTTGTGTGAAGCAGAAGTTGCAATCAAGCCATTTCAGCTAATTTCTTCCCGATTAATCATCCACGAAATTAAATAAAGGAAAGAACTATTATGCTCAATGAAGCCGAAAAACAGACTCCACACCAGGTTGTGATTATTGGGGGCGGATTTGGTGGGCTTTATGCCGCACAAACCCTAAAAAATGCCCCTGTAGAAGTTACGCTAATCGATAAACGAAACTTTCATTTGTTTCAGCCCTTGCTGTACCAAGTAGCTACTGGCAAAATATCTCCCGCAGATATTTCCTCTCCCCTAAGAGCGATATTGAGTCATCAGAAAAATACAAAAGTGCTGATGGGGGAAGTGACAGATATAGACCCCAAAAAGCAAACTATTCAGCTTCAGGATGAAGAACTATCTTATGACACCTTGATCGTCGCTACTGGGGTTAGCCACCACTACTTTGGTAACGAACACTGGGCAGAAAAAGCACCTGGACTGAAAACAGTAGAAGATGCCCTGGAAATCCGGCGTCGCATTTTCCTTGCCTTTGAAGCGGCAGAAAAAGAAACTGATCCAGAAAAGCGTCGCGCTTGGTTGACGTTTGTGATCGTGGGAGGTGGGCCTACGGGTGTGGAATTAGCAGGGTCACTGGCAGAACTCGCTTATAGTACCCTAAAGCAAGATTTCCGCCACATTGATACATCGGAAACGAAAATTTTGCTTTTAGAAGGCATGGATCGGGTTTTGCCGCCTTACCCCCCGGAGTTGTCGGCAAAAGCGCAAGACTCGCTGGAGCATTTGGGTGTTACGGTAGAGACTAAGACCTTGGTTACTAATATTGAAGACAATGTGGTGACCATTCGTCGCGGCGATCGCACCGAACAAATTCCCGCACAAACCATTCTGTGGGCAGCAGGGATGAAAGCCTCTGGGATGGGTAAAGTACTAGCTGAGAACACGGACGTACAACTCGATCGCGCAGGACGAGTGATGGTAGAACCCGACCTGAGTATATCGGGGTATCCCAATATTTTCGTCATTGGGGATTTAGCAAATTTCTCCCACCAAGACGGCAAACCTCTACCGGGAGTTGCCCCCGTTGCCATGCAAGAAGGGCAGTATGTTGCCCGTTTGCTCAAAAAGCGCCTCAAAGACGAAACTCTCCCTGCCTTCCGCTATTTGAACTATGGCAGCTTGGCGGTGATTGGGCGAAATGCTGCTGTTGTAGATTTGGGGTTTGTGAAGTTTTCCGGCATCTTAGCTTGGTTGGCCTGGGTGTTCATTCACATTTTATTCTTGATTGAGTTTGACAACAAATTGATTGTGATGATTCAGTGGGCTTGGGACTACTTCACTCGCAAACGCGGAGCACGTCTGATTACGAATCAAGAGGGATTGCCAACTCTGGACGTTGAAAAACAGAGTGATTATCGGACACCGGTTAAGGTGTAAACCTTACATACGAAACAGGAGGAACGGGTAAGGAGGAAGGGCTAAAAATTTTTTCCTTCCCCCTTGCCGAGGAGGGAATCAAATATCGGGCGATCGCTCCCATCTCTTTAAGTTCACAGTATCGTGGATAAAAGCGAGATCAAATGCTTTGCCAGCCTATACACGGGTTCGCAAAGCTCGCCCCATTTTCCCGAAAGTCAAGCTTTCCGGAGAAAGGTTAGAATTATCCTTCATGGATAGGGTAAATCGCAGATAGCTTGCCTCCTCCTCAGACTCATGAGTAATTTTCCAGATTTGTCCAGCTACGGTTTCAGGGTCGTTAGAGAATTAGGACACAATCGTAATGGTGGGAGAGTGACTTACCTCGCTACTCCCTTGCCTGTAACATCCCTTCAGCCTAAAAATTTCTCCGAATCTTCCCCCCTTAACAAGGAGGGATTGAGAGCAGCCAAGGATAAAACGGGAAGAAGACCCGTTGTAATCAAGCAGTTTCAGTTTGCTAAAAGCGATACAAACTGGTCAGACTACGATGCGATCGAGCGCGAAATCCAAGTATTGCGAGGACTGAATCATCCTGGTATTCCTCGTTATCTGGGCTCCTTTCAAACCCCTACGGGTTTTTGTCTAGTGCAAGAGTACAAAAACGCCCCCTCTCTTGCCGCACTCCGCAGTTTTGACTCGGATGAAATCAAGCAAATCGCTGTTTCGTTACTCAATATCCTGATTTACCTGCAAAATCGCATTCCCCCGATTTTTCATCGAGACATTAAACCGGAAAATATTCTAGTTGACGATAACATCAATGTTTACCTAGTCGATTTTGGCTTAGCTCGAATTGGCGATGGAGATGCGGCGATGAGCAGCGTTGCCAAAGGAACTATCGGGTTTATGGCTCCAGAACAGCTCTTTAATCGGCAGCTTAGTGAAGCGTCAGATTTGTATGGTTTGGGGGCAACATTGATTTGTTTACTGACAGGCACCCCATCAACGGCTATCAGTAATTTAATCGATGATGATTATCGGATTAATTTCAAACATCTGGTTCCCAAGCTCAGTCTACGTTGGATTGAGTGGCTACAAAAGATGGTTGAACTCAAACCGAAAGACCGTTTTCCTGATGCTGCAACAGCTCTAGAAGGTCTCAACCCTATTTATGTTATCCGCGTTCCTGAAGTTAAGCTCAGTCGCTCTTACTTGGAATTTACTGCTAAAAAACTGGGCGAAAAGTTGACTCAGTCCCTCACAATTAGTAACTCAGTTCCAGAGACAGTTTTAGAGAGCCGTTTGGAAGTAGCACCCCATTTGAGCGACCCTCCCCATACTCCTCACATCCACCAATGGATTCGGTTCGAGCAATCGGAATTTGTCAATAATCATGCCTTGTGTAGAGTCATAGTTGACACCAGTAAGCTCATGGCGAATAAAACCTTTGAGCGAGAAGTGTTAATTCACACCAATTCTCAACCAGAAACACAGGTTTTGAAGATTAAAGTTAACACGGCTTCCATGCCGATCGCACAGAAAAAGCTGCCTTATTTATCCCTAACTTTACTGGTTTTATTTGCTGCTGCTGCCACTTGGTTTGAAACAACGGCTTGGCAGGGAATTATTCGGGAAAATGGCTCTATTGGGATAGCGATCGCTATTTTCGTGTCGGCGTTTGTCGCCATACTAGGATTGGCAGCAGCCGTAACATCTGGTGTAATTTCCAGTGTAATGACTAAGGTGAGAGCCAAGTTGGGTGTGCCGTTAAAAGCAATGGATACGGTAGCTGCTGTATTTTTTGCGGGGATAGCGGCGATGGTTGTCGCGGGGTTTGGTGCTCAGTTTCGATCGCTAGATACCGCTAGTACTCTGGGAATTGCTTCGCTTCATGCGGCTTTCGCGGCTGTGGACGCTGTAGTGTTTATGGCAGCGTTTGAGAGTGAGGGGGTTGCCCAAACTTGCTTGCAACGAGGTTTTAGTAAAACCTTAGCGGTAGGAGTTTCTCTGTTGTCCACGGCTTTGGGGATTAGTTTAGGACTCGGTTTCAAGCTGGGATTTGTCAATCAGATGGTCATGTCAGCAATTTTAGGAACGAGTTTACCCTTAGCCACTCTGCTTCTTTATCCACCTTTAGAGCGTGCAAAGCGAATCGCTAGTTATCGCAAGTTAGAGGGGCATTTAATTAAGCCTTGAGATTAATACTAGAGAGGAAAGGAAAAGGTGTACAGGCGTAAACCGAAAACATAAGCTGATAGGAGGACGTAATTACTCCTGAATTTTGGTTTTCTTGATTTGAGAGAGAAAAATATCAGGAGAGTGGTTAGTTGAAGAAGAACATTCTGCTTTCTGCGATCGTCAGCTCTGGGATAGTCATGGGTCTACTGGCTGGCTTGCCTCTGGGCTACATGGCTCGTAATTTTTTTGCAGCACCATCTAGCTCCGAGATTGCTATGCCACAACAAGATTGAACTCATGTTAGTTAGGTAATCTCCTCAAGTTATGACTATGCAGAGTTTCTACGAGTAGGGTGGGCAATGCCCACCTTATTAGTATGTGGCGATCGCACGGTTTGGAGCCGAGTCGAGAGCTTCTTCTCCAAGGTTCTAGATATTATTGACATTTTCGCAATAACATGATATAAAATTCAGCAAAAATTCACGTCAGTTCAATAGAAAAAGGGGCAACCTCACTGAGATTGCCCTAAGAACTATTGCATCACTGATACCGTATCACTGAAATTCTCATTGTTGAGAGGGTGTTGTTGTGCCGGTACCACTACCACTAGTGCCAGTTGGTGTAGTGGAATTATTGTTGCCTGGGGGGTTGGAGTTGTTGTTGCCTTGTGAATTGGAGTTATTGTTGTTGCCTTGTGAATTGGAGTTATTGTTGTTGCCTTGTGAATTGGAGTTATTGTTGCTGCCTTGTGAATTGGAGTTATTGTTGTTGCCTTGTGAGTTGGAGTTATTGTTGTTGCCTTGTGAATTGGAATTATTGTTGCCAATACTGTTAGCTTCCTGATCTGAAAGTTGCCGTAGACCCACTAAGCCAGGGATGCATCGGCTAGATGGACCAACTTGCTTATAAACAGCTACTACGGAACCGGAACTGGAATTACAGCCTTGACCTCCTGAGCAACTACCTGAAGCAGTCGTGGAAGCTGTGTCATCGTCGGTATCGTCGTCACCAGTCGCCGTGGTGGTGGTACCTTGGTCGTCGTTATCGTCGTCACCGGTTGCCGTGGTGGTACCTTGGTCGTCGTTATCGTCGTCACCGGTTGCCGTGGTGGTACCTTGGCCGTCGGTATCGTCATCACCAGTCGCCGTGGTGGTGGTACCTTGGTCGTCGGTATCGTCATCACCAGTCGCCGTGGTGGTGGTACCTTGGTCGTCGTTATCGTCGTCACCAGTCGCCGTGGTGGTACCTTGGTCGTCGTTATCGTCGTCACCAGTCGCCGTGGTGGTACCTTGGTCATCATCCTGGTCACCGGAAGCCGTCGTGGTGTCACAGTTCGGACCTGTACAATTACCGGAACCACTACCGGAACCTGTATTTTGACCGGAACCACTACCGGAGGCGTTACCTTGACCGGAACCCGTATTTTGACCGGAACCACTACCGGAAGCGTTACCTTGACCGGAACCCGTATTTTGACCGGAACCACTACCGGAGGCGTTACCTTGACCGGAACCCGTATTTTGACCGGAACCACTACCGGAGGCGTTACCTTGACCGGAACCCGTATTTTGACCGGAACCACTACCGGAGGCGTTACCTTGACCGGAACCGGAGCTGGAACCACTTTGCTGTTGATAGACTACGTAGTAAACATCGCTTCCTTCTGTCACCACCTGTACTCGAATATCACCATTTGCGGAAGCATTATTTCCACTATCGTCATCATCATCTTCTAAATCAATATCCGAAACAATATTGATATTGCCGGATGCGTAAATCTCGTATTGATTGAGAGCCGTGCTAGAGGTAGAGCCTCCTCCCAAGCTGATGACGTAGAGGTTGCCTGCATTAGCATCAGAACTACAGCCACCACCACCTGAAGAGCAGCTACCACCTGAAGCGCTACCACCTGAATTGCCGCCACCTGAAGCGCTACCACCTGAATTGCCGCCACCTGAAGTACCGCCACCTGAAGCGCTACCACCTGAAGCGCTACCACCTGAAGTCCCGCCACCTGAAGCGCTACCACCTGAAGTCCCGCCACCTGAAGCGCCGCCACCTGAAGTGCCACCACCTGAAGTACCGCCACCTGAAGTGCCACCACCTGAACCTGAACCAGTTCCACCGCTACCGCCGACCTGAATGGGGCCACCAACTGTAAACGTGGTGCTACCAATCAATATATTGCTGTTGTTGACTAACGGCGGATTGTTACAAAGACTACAAACCTGATTAGAGCCTGAAGTATTGTTACCTGAAGTATTGTTATTAGAATTAGGGTTTTGATAGTTGTTGAACGAGGTATCTCTGTTGACGCTGCTCACCCCTGCAACAGCGAGTAAGTTGATATCCCCAGTGCTGCTACCTGTTAGTTTGTTACCACTACCCTGCTGGAACGAAAACTGAGTGTTTGATTGGGAAGTGCTCTCAAAGCCAACTGAATTGATGGCATACAGCGATAGAAAACCAGTACTCTCACCTTTGATGGAGTATGTTGTACTTGCAGTATTACTCAACGTGCCCTGCGAGGTTAGGTTACTGTATGGCCCGCCGATCTCAATATCTATAGCGCCAAAGTTACCATCAACCTTGTACGTTCCGTTTGCCTGATCGCCGACAGTCTCAATCTTGAATTTTTGGTTAGCTTGACCAACAAATCTCAGTTGATTCGTATTGCTACCAGTGTTGTTACTGCCTGTATTGCTGCCTGTATTGCTGCCTGTATTGCTGCCTGTGGTCCCGCCTGTGGTCCCGCCTGTAGTACCGCCTGTGCTGCCGCCTGTGCTGCCGCCTGTGCTGCCGCCTGTGCTGCCACTATTTACATTAAGGTTAGTCCCACTCTCTGGAACAACATTTTGCCCTTCAAACTCAAACTTGATGCGTCGCTCAATATTGTTATTTTGCGGCGGATTTGTGGTGGTTGTGTCTTTGAATGTAAGGTTGGATGGCAAATCAATCGCGCCATCTTTAATTTTGGCGTCGAGGCTACCCAGTTGCATATCTCCAACAGTGGCTTGAAAGCTCGATCCTTGGGCCACAGTCGCCTCTACATTTGGCAAGAAAACGAGCGATGCCTGACCTGGTGTCACAGGACTAAGCAGCGTCCCGCCCACTGTACCAATGTTAGAGTTAAAGCTATTTACACTAAAGTTCAGGAGAGTAGTCCTATTCGTAAAGGGAACAGGAGTACCACCACCAGCACCAGAGGAAAAAGCTATTCCTGATAACAAACCTTTTACTGTACCTGTATCCCCCTGATTCGGCTGGTTATCTGAACCAGCATCGAAGCGTGCGGCGGTAGGAACAAAAACTGCTGTGCTGGTGTTTCCTTTAGTCGTCTGTAGTTGAATCTTTTGAACTGAAACGTCAAACAGTTCTACTTTCCCAGAACTACTAGCTCCTGCGCTTCCTGGTGTTGGTACAAAAAAAGCAGCGTTACCTGAGAAGCTACCCCCTGTAACTTGAATACCTGAATTACCTTGTGTTTGAGCCTGCTGAGCATGAACAGCAGGAGCGATCGCGACGGCACAGCCTCCAGCTAGACCTAAAAGAAGGGCGTACTGCGTTGATTTGGCAATCATGTTAAGACTCCACTGGTGAATGAAGAAATTGGGAAGACGTAAGCTGAGAGCGACTAAAGCACTACACGGAACAATACTTTTTTCACAACTTTATCCCGATCAGGCTCAGATCGAGCTGTACAAAGAAAAGTAGTTAAATGTACCTTAACTTGCACGTATTGTTCTCTCACAGGATGACTTGTGTCTATAGACACAAGCATACCTAGTTTGTTTTTGTTATTGGCGATTGAGTCAACAGACGCCGCTACGAGCCTAGAGGTTCCGATACTAGGCTCGAATTACTGTGAAGTTTTGGTAAAGCTACAAACGTTTCGTTATCTTCCCGTTTTCTGGTTTGTTCAAAAGCAAATAGATAGCGTTTTACCGCCAACCTTCTAGAAGGTAAACGTCGTGCGTAGCGCACCAATCGTGATCGTGTCGTTGTTATCGTTTTGATTGGGATTGAAAATCACTATCACTCCCGGTGTAACGCTAATGTTGTCAGTTACCCGAATTCGATAAAATCCCTCTAAATGGAGCGTGGTATCGGGTTGACTCCCTTCACCGGCCAAAAAGTCGCCTCGATTCACAAAGCTGGGAACATTCCTGCCAGCGCCGTCGGCAGAAACATCACTACTCGTAATCCTGGGGGGTTGACCAACATAAATGCCGGCTAAATTCCCTTCACCCAGCAGATCGGGGAAGTTGAGAAATGCCATCCAGTTAAGAGTCTCTACATTACCCGATCCACCTTTGAAATCGGACGTGGTATAGCCTCCCCAACCCCCTATCGTAAAGCGTGGTGATAAGCGCCATTCTAAGGAGAGACCGAAGGCGTTGGTTTGAATGGGAGCTCTGCCAGTATCAATGTTTTGCAGGACTAACAGGTTATCGCCTACACCATTATTGTTACCAGGAACTAACTCACCCGTAGGGGAGTAGGCATTAATGTACTGGAATGAAACATCGATATTATCAGTGGGAGACGCCACCAACTGTGCCCCAACCGTTGTTCCCCCATTATCTCCACCAAATATACCGCCGTTCACTGGATCTGCGGTTCTGTTAGCTGAGTAGACCGATTGTAAGCTAAGACGTGTGGCGAGTTGCCAGTCAAAGCCAATACCACCGCCATTTCCACCGATGTTGATAATCGGGTTACGTTGAGCAAAGCGGGAAAGTGGCCCTTGTCCTGCACTTTCCACACGATTGACTCCTCGGAAAACGTTAACGGGGTTGACCCCCACTGGGCCAACGATGACGGCAAGGTTTCTACCAATCAACTGCCGATAGTTGAGGTCACTAAGTTCTACATCGTTATTGAAACCGCTTTGATAACCCAGTGCTACATAGTTAGGCAAAGAAGGAGATCCAAAGATGGCACCATTGCCTGCGGCGAGTCCAGTAAGCAAGAGACTGCGAGGACTGAATTGGGTGAATAGACTCAATTGGACACTATCAACTAAGTTGATATTCGTACCCGCGTCTTCCAATCTATTTGGGGGAAAGAAATCAAAGCTATTTTCGGTGCGTCCCTGAAGCCCAAAAATCGCTTGCCCGAAGAGTTTAGTTGTGGTAGAGAACTGACGGTCTTCCAAAAAGGCAGTACGACCTTCGAGTTGGTCTACTCGTGACCCTAAACTGGCAAGTTCCGGCTGAAACTCAGCAGCCAGGCGTTGTAGAGTTTCTAAATCTTGTTTGGAAGCGCGATCGCTACCGGTTCCTGCAATTAGTCGCTCAATCTGCTGCAAACAGGAATTCAATCCCGCCGCAAACTCATACCGTGTCATTGCCCGATTGCCTCGGAACGTGCCATCGGGATAACCTGCAATACAGCCATATCGCTCTACTAGACTTCTGAGCGCTTCATAAGCCCAGTCAGTAGGTCGCACATCCGACAACTGGGTAACATTGGTTACCTGACCCATTGGGTCATCTGCTTCGGCTGGATCTAGGGGGTCTACTGCTTCGACTGAATCTAGGGAGTCTACAGGCGTTACCTCTGGAGACAATGATTCATTGGCTTCATCAGTTTGCAGGGATTGAGCCTGAACTCGTGCTCGTGTTTCTAATAAATCCTTTACGGTTGTTGCTGTTTTATTGGGTATCTCAGTTGATTTTTCGGCTGAGTTAGGGGCAGCCTCTAAATCGGTGAGGGGAATTTCACTTTGGGTGAGGGAATGGGTTGGTGCTGCTACAGCGACTTGGTTCGCTGATGTTTGTGCTGTCTCAACCCCATTATCTTCACGGGAAGGGGCATTCTTCGACTCGTTGCTGGGATTTGTCGCTGCCACCTCGCTATCTTCGCTTGAAGTGGAAATTTCCAACCCCTTGCCGAGATTTTTCAGTGCCACCCCTGTGAACTGGCTAGCTGCTGGTTCTAATTCTGCTGTCTCTATTAGCGTTGATAAATCTGTAGATGCCGAGAATTCCTGTTTTGAAGACTCAATCGGTGTAGCTGCTGTTGCTGTGCTGATGGCTGGTGCAGCTTGAGCAGGAGAGAAACTGGCGGCAAAGCAACTCAGGGTTGCAAATATCAATGCCGAAGAGGCTGTCTTTTCTAAACGTAGACAGGATTTCACGGTGCTATTACTCCTCGAAACACCACGGTCGCGTTTGATTTTAGCTGAGATTTGAGGCTAACGGCTAAGTTGCTTTTTATTCCTT
>JBFLZA010000070.1:0-19290 GCA_040756535.1 Cyanobacteriota bacterium | reverse complement strand
TCGTAACTGCTTCATGATGATGCACTGAGATTTTCTTCAAAACAGAGGAGGCAACAGCCAAGATCAATTGCCCTACCAACCTTTGCCTGCCAGACGGCGGGAGCCAAACTGTAAAGCACCGCCTTACCATCTCGTGTCGCTTCAACAAACCCCTCTTCCCGCAGAATTTTGAGATGGTGCGATAGCAAACTTTGCTCTACACCGACAACAGCATTGAGTTGCCCAACATGTTTTGGCCCTTCCATCAGGATTTCCAAAACGGCTAGACGAGTGGTGTCTGCCAAAACTTTCAGCTTACGGACGCAAAACAACTGAGGTAATTCGCTTTTTGGGTTCATGGCACACTGCCTGCTTAGATTGAACCGCAATTGATATGAATATCATTTCATATCAATCGCCCAAAAAAATAATCTCTGTATCTTTGTTGGTCTGTCTTGAAAATAGGAGTCAGGAGTCAGGAGTCAGGAGTCAGGAGTCAGAAGTTAGGATAGAGCTATTTCCGTTCTTTCGTGGTGAACGACAGTTCATGGTGCCTAACTTAACAACAACCACCACCGACGTAGTGCCATGTTGAATCTGTAATGATCACATCTTCTGGAATTAACGCCCCTAGATTTGTCGCTGTTTTATCGCAGACAACGGCGGGTACACCACGCTGAAGAAGGTGTCCTGCTGAATCATCAAATATCTCATCGCTACCTTTGTAAATTGCTGTTTTTCCCGTAAAAACGCAGGGCCCATCCTCTGGAATCGGAACTTTGAAGGCAACAGAATCCAGACTTTCTAACAGCAAATCCTCTTCCAAATGATAGGTTTGGCGATCTAAGAGGCGGTAAGGACGACGAGTGCGGATTTCCACTTGGCCGAAGCCAACATCAACAATCTTTTGGATATACTGCTCGTAAGTCAAAGCGCCAGAGAGGCACATTGCCCTCAATCTTTCATCTTGTTGCAAATGTACTGGAATAGGACGAGTGGCAATTGGATCGCTCATCTGCAAGCGTCCGCCCGGTTTTAAAACTCGGTAGGCTTCTTTGAGTGCTTTAGTTAAATCATCCGGTTCAAAGATATTAAATAAACAATTTTGTGCCACAACATCCACAGAAGCATCAGGCACAGGCAGGGCAAAGGCATCCCCTTCCCTAATTTCCACAAAACTTGGGTCAAACCAAGCATTTTCTTGGGCGGCAAGTTCCAAGTTACGCTTAGCCGCTTCCCGCATCGCGCCTACCGGATCGACGGCTATAACACTACCAGGACGCTGGGAAAAGTAGGCAAATTGCAAGGCTTCCAATCCGCCACCTACACCGACATACAGGACAGTTGGTTCGTTACTCAGTTCAGTTGGATGAACGGTTGTTCCACAGCCGTAGTTCATTTCTTGCATCTGCTCAGGAATTTTCAGTCCTGGCAGTTGCAGGGGACTGCTTTGGACGCAACACAACCCCACTTGGGGGGTTTGGGCCACTTCACTGTAGAATTTTGCTGTTGTTTCAAGATAGCTCATGTAAATCCTCTGATTGGCAAAAATTGTTAGGCTTTTGCAACAGAGGAAATGCTAGCACCTTAATTCAGGAAATTCCCCTGTTCAACGGTAGGAGTCAGAGGAAAGCGATTATCTTTCTTGCTAATTGAGAGCTTTTATCTAATGAGGGTTTCTTCCTTGCCGCTGTCAATCAGCCAATTGGCGTATTTATATTAAGAAATGTTGCTGAAGCGATCGCTCCTCAGTATAGTAGACAATCGAATTGAGGTACCCGAGCGCTAGTAGGGCTTACGCGATCGCAGAGGTACCAAGCACGATGATCTCCGTATCAGAGCGTAAGCCCTCTTTCTTGATCGGCAACGCTTACCTATTTCCAAGGCTAATTGCTTGCAATGATATGATTAGGCGCACATTGATAGTAAGGTCATTCTACATTTACTTAAGTTATAGAAAGATTGTGCAAAAACTGCACGAACGTGCAAGACTCTTTGCTCATTTCCTACCACTATTAAGTCAACTGGATGTGTACATATTCAGCACTGGTTTCTATATTGGATATTGTTGGTAGAATGCAAGTGCAAATTGTTAAAGAGTACCCTCGAGGGTAAGGTAATTGCCAAAGTCGGAGTACATGTCACATCTTAAAAAGGGTAAACCAACTCATTACTAGACCATTGGAGGTAATGATATGCCTGTAGTTAGTGACTTTATAACCATTCTTGCTGATACTTAACAGAGGACAGTCACAAGTCCAGATGGTCTTACTATCAACGAGGGCTTTAATACCGGGGGTCGTCATGCTCCTGGCACTGCATACATCTCTTTTATGGTAAGGGGGCTTACTGACGGCGACCCCAATGTTTTCGTTAACGATACAGATATCGGCAATTTGTTCCGCAATGATGGGAATTGGCAGACACAAACTGTGACGCTGGCAGGGTCGGTTTTGAACAATGGAAACAATGTCTTGCGTATCAGTGGTGTCCAAAACGATCCCTTCGTTGTTCGGTCTGTTATCTGCCACTTTCATCAAGATACTTAATAGCTACCTTGGGCGTAGCATCGAGTGGTCTCAATTGAACACAGCAGAACATGTAGTGGCACACCTATTTTAATTGGGTGCATTTGGCGTAGGTTGAGTTGAGCATAGCGAAACCCAACAAAAACAATGATGTTGGGTTTCATAACTTCGACCCAACCTACAAAATTTACTCAAGCCATAGCAAGATTGTGCAAAAATGGCACGAATGTGCAAGACATTCAGGTTTGAATTTGGCAGGGTAAGGTTAAACAGGAAACTAGTAGATTGAAATGCTCGATGCCAAAGCGAGTTGTAGTATCGGAAACAGTTAAGGAGTTGAAAATGTTTCATAAGCACCCCAAGCAGAATTCATCACCATCTAACTTAGAGGTTGCACCATTGCGAGAACTCGTTGTAGAGCTAGACAAAGAACATGAGGAGTTATTATCAGGAGGCAGTAGTAATTACCCGGAAATAAAAAAACCTACTAATAACTCTCAGTCGCTCGTAGTAGCCCTAGTTCTGCTCTTTGCAAATCCCTTTGCTTAAAAATTGAACTTAACCCTTGAGGTAAAGAATTTAGAGGGCAGAAGGTAGAAGGTGGAAGGGAAGAATATAAAGGGGAATTTAACCCTGATCAATTCTCAGTTACAGAATTAAAGATTTTGGAGAAAACTCCGACCAAGAACTCTATGAGAGGTCGCCAGAATACAGACAGCACTCGGGCATAAACATAAACATAAATGTCTGCTGTCGTCCACCTTCTACCTTTCTTTTTGAGGATATTGATGCTAAATCTCCAAAAAAAATGGACGCCTTGCATAAAGAGCGGGTTTAGAGGTGATAAGTGATATAGCTGTGTAGGAAGTTACCCAAATCAAGAATTTATTGCAGCGTATAGAACAAACAGGAGATACAACGATGTTCTTTGTTTCACAAGTCAATCATGCAGACCCTAATATACTGGGAAATGCAAGGCAGTTGTACGAACAGTTAACTGATGAAAACCAGGAGCTAGAGTCTTCAATTTTGCAAGAGGTGAGCGATTGTGAAGCAGAATCTATAAAAGGTGGCACAATACTGTATCCCTATATAGTCAGATTTGATTCTCCAAGAAGACCCAGTGCGCTACTTGACAGCAAACAGATAGAGGCGGAGGGGAACACAGTAAGTTCATACTTTGATTATGTAACCGGCTGATGTAGCATCAACGTTCTCGATATCAATAAATTTGGTATAACACAAGGGAAAAGTTGATGGCTAAATTAAAGAAATCAATAGCATCTGAGCAAAAAAAGCTAAACCAAATAAATCCAGCTCTTGTTCAAGCTGGTCAGTCGAAGGCGCGATCGCATTGACCGAGACTTGTCTAATCAAATATTACAAAAAAGTAAAAAAGTGTTTTGTAAGACTCCAATCAAGAACTCATCACCATCTCCTTTGGATGTAGCTTTATTGCAAAATCTGGTTGTAGAGTTAGACGCGCCAGCAGAGGAGCTAATATTCAGGAGGAACAGGACGTATTTTTCTATTGGGACCTCTGAATCCAAGAACAGCTTCGGGTGATATAACTCCTATAGAAGAGATAGGTGTTATGGGTTCAAGTCCCTACGAAGGATGCGATCCTGGTACTTGTTGTTGAAGAGTATTGATGATGAGTGCATAAAACACTCAAGGCTAAGGGTTGAGAGATGGTTCACACTAAAGCACAACAGTCCTCCACTTATAGTCCAGCTGCTAACCAGCATGACACTCAGATTTCCAATAAATCGCAACCTTTTGCTGTTGGAGCAAAACCGAACTCGTCATTACCTCTGACGCTAGAACAACGAGAGAATCAAGACTTTCAACAGGAGCAGTTTGAGGCAACGCAGCTCGAAATCCAAGCTAAATACGGAACCCTAGCACCAGAGGGGCAGGAACGACTGGGGGTATTGCAGGCAAAGATGCAGGGTTTGTTGCATAGGAGAATGGACAAAGCTTCTCGGTTTGGTCACAACTTTGCTAATGTAGCGATCGCAGCACCAGAGAACTCTCGCGATATCGAGCCAGTCCAACCGATTCAGACGAAGCTGACGTTGGGGCAACCAGGAGATAAGTATGAACAAGAAGCCGACTCAGTAGCCGAACAGGTAATGAGAATTCCCGACTCTGCCACGCGGCAACCTATACAACGGGAAGCGCTGCCAGAAGACGAGCAACAAGTGCAAACAAAACAGGCAAATAGCCAGGATAGTTTGGTACAGCGTTATCCTGACACTATCTTAGAAGTTGCTCAAATGGGATTTGCCGAGAGTATTCTTAGGCTGAGCATCGACCAGGTTATTAACAAGAAGAAAGACAAAAAAGAGCTAATTAATGAAGCTTTCTGGGCGGCTTATCCGCAAATTAACGGCAAGAAAATCACCGATGAAAATGTGCCCGATCCAAAGCAAAAACAGACTTATATCCAGGCTTATCTCTACATTCAGAATACACTCTATACCAAGGTAGAAAAGGAAGCCAGAAAATCAGCTAAACCTGTTTCCGAGGAAACAGAAGCACCTTTGTATGGCCCTTGGCAAGACCCAAAAGCCTATGAAAATTGGGATACTAAGGAAAATAAAAAAAATCCAAGTGAGGTCGTTGTCCCTAAACCTAGCAATGAGGGAATTCCCGGTTTACCAGAAAATTCCAAATTAGAACATCCGGAGTTCTCCGCTATTGTGCAAGAAATGGAACAGATGGAGCAAAATCCACTAGCATTTGAAAAAAAACATGGTGAAGAAATCGGGGAGGCTCGCACAGAGCGTGTCGAAAAAATAGCCGAGCTACGTGACCGGATTGCTGCTCTAAAAGAGACTATTACTGATGTTGAAGCTAGCCAAATTAAGTACGCCCAGGCATACCTTTATCGACGCTTAGCACCCCTCGCGCCCTATTTAGGGCAGATGGCGAATACGAATATTCTGGAAAAGGGAGACAAAGGTTGGGATAGAACTTGTAATGTGACCGTTCCGGCAATGGTAATCGAAGGAATTGGCAAAACCAAAGCTGATTATGATTCATCAAATATTCCATCCCTTAAACGTATATTTAATGCCCTAGAAGGCAAGTATAAACAGCGCAAGTTATACGAAGAAGCTACTGATTTTGATACGTTACGCTTACCCGATTTCATGGCACTGGTTGGCATTGCCCGATGGATGCCAAAAGGTCTAGAAAGTCTATCGGATGAAGAGTTTGTTAATGCTGTGTCGAAGGCTCGTCAAACTGCTGCGAACAAAACCACTCATCATGAAACCATGATGTATCTGATTGAGCAATTTGGGTGTTCGCATAAAAAGCATAGCGTTCACTCTAGTGAGTTGAACCAAATTGGCGAGGCGCAGAAAGATTACACCAAGGCGGTGTTGCGAAATCAAAATCCAGAAGAATGGCGTGATTTGTATAACGAGGTCGAGGCAAAGGAAAAATCTTTCGATAAACTAAATAAAAATGATAAAAAACGTTATCAAACGCTTTGGAAGTATGAGCAATTCAACAAAGAAAAAGCAGATGAACTTCTACCTGTTGACACTTACCGCGAAGCCGTTCTCAAGAAAGTCAATCCCTTGTTGGATAAAGGAGCGCAAATTCTGGTAGGGATGGAGCAGCATTTTATCCGTCTGGATGCTTTAGATCAAGACACAGTTCAAGTTGATGACCCTGGCGAACGAGGATTTAAAAATCTGCGGGTTACGTGGGAACAGGCGCGTAATTTAGGATATTTCAAAGGTTTCTGGGAGATTACAGGTTAAGAGCATCTCGATCAATGGATTAATGCAAGTTGTGAGTGCGATCGCTATCTCCAATCAGAATACATCACAATCTAAAAACGCAGATAAGAGGAAGAGTTTAACTTCTAAGCCGGAAAAGGCCTAGCTAGAATCAGGCATCGGCAACAAGAGCTTGCCAAGGTGAAGTATTGATGCTGAAAATCTCAAAAAATTGAGGATTTTGCATAAAAGTGAAAGCGAGGAGTGACAGTTAGTATAACTAGGTAGCAAAAGTTGATCGAGCCGATTTTAGATTGACAATCTAAGAATTCAAGGAGTATATCTATGTCTTTTGAGATTGGGGTCAAAACCTCCCAAAAAACTGAACTTAAAACAACTCAATTACAAAAATTAGTTAAGGATTTAACCGAACAGGAACAGGAACTGATTTCTGGATTCGGAGGGCCCGATGATGGCTGGTGCAATGGGTTTAGTATTGGAGAAAGCCAAGCAATACAGAAGCAGTGGCTTAACTCTAATTTTAGAGTGAATATCGGAGGTTTACCTTGTGATTAAGCTGTTCCCCATTTAACTTACTTTCCTAACAAAAAATAGGATTTGTAATATGTTTGGGAAATCTCCAATCGAAAAATTATCGCCGCCTACCTTGAATAGTGTACATTTGCCAGAACTCGTGGAATTAGATGAACAAGAGCAGGAGTCAATAGCTGGTGGTGAATCAAGCTTGTCAGAGTTTAAGATTCAGGGGCTAATATTAGAGCTGAATCCAGCGAGAGCTATCGTTACTAAGCAGTTTATTGTCCACCCTAATATAGCCACGTTACCCTAGCAACGAAGACTAAGCTGTCGTGCATTTAAATCACGTTTGTCTATTTCCTGTTAAGGAGTTTTTGTTCAGATGTCTAAGCATCGAAATGATTTACTTAAAGTTAGTTCTAATCGCCAGCGACCCAAGTTAACACTTTGGCACAATCTAAGTGAAGATGAGCAGGCTACTATTAGCGGTGGTATTTCCCCCATGTTACCTTTGGATCTTATTCGTGCACACCGCAATACGTCTCTTTCTCCCGGTGAGCTAGATAGGATTTAAATAGAAGGACACAAATGTGCAAGACGTTACTGAGCAGGTTATCTAGCGGCAGTAGGGTGTGTTAACGTCAGCCGTAACGCACCGTACAGCTTAGATTCGGGAAGGACTCACCCGACAAATTCCTGGGTCGAGTGCGCCAGTCGATTCATCTAAAATTAGCAGGGGTGGATTGGTAAAAAGGGTACGATTGATCGCTATTACAAAACTTGCGATCGCATCTACCAAGACTTGTCTAATCAAAACTTACAAAGGAGTGAAAAAATGTTTTATAAAACTTTAATCAAAAACTCATCACCATCTGTTTTCGATGTAAATTCTTTGCAAAATCTGGTGATAGAGTTAGACGCGCCAGCAGAGGAGCTAGTATCAGGAGGAACAAGACTGAGTCCTATATCTGTATTAGGAACTCTTAATCCAAAGACCCGTTTGGGTGATGTAACTCCTATAGAAGAGATAGGTACTGTAGGTTCAAGACCCTACGAAGGATGCGATCCTGGCACTTGCTGTTGAAAAGTATTGCTGCTGAGTGGATGAAACAGTGAAGGCTAAGGAAATAGTGACTACAGCACTGTTTCAGGTGCAGGCAAGCTACATCAATTGTCAAAACAGGCAATAGAGGTGGAGAGATGGTTCACAATAAAGCACAACAGTTTTCCTCCTATAGTCCGGCTGCTAACCAACCTGATAGTCAGAATCTCCATAGAACGCAATCTTTTGCTGTTGGAGCGAAATCGAACTCATCATTGCCTCTAACACCAGAACAACAAGAAAATGAAGTCTTTCAACAGGAGCAGTTTGAGGCAACGCAGCTCAAAATCCAAGCTAAATACGGAACCCTAGCACCAGAGGGGCAGGAACGACTGGGGGTATTGCAGGCAAAGATGAATGGTTTGCTACAGAGAAGATTGGATAAGGCGTCCCGCTTTGGTCACAACTTTGCTAATGTAGCGATCGCACCACCTGAAAATACTCCTGGCTTAGAGATAGTCCAACCGATTCAGACGAAGCTGACATTGGGGTTACCGGGGGATAAGTACGAGCAGGAAGCCGACTCAGTAGCGGAACAGGTTATGAGAATGCCCGACTCTGCCGTGCGGCAACCCGTGCAACGGGAAGCACAACTAGAGGACGAGGAAGAAGTACAAACCAAACCTCTAGCTGCATTTATTACACCTTTGGTGCAGCGAGAAGCGATGCTAGAGGAAGAACCTGTTCAAGCTAAGCCATCCCCAACTGCCGACACCCAACAACCCACACAGTCTTTAGAGAGTCAGCTCAACAATAGTAAGAGTAGAGGTAGCCCGTTATCGGATGAAGTGCGATCGTTCATGGAGCCGCGCTTTGGCTTTAACTTCAGCCAGGTTCGAGCCCATACCGACAGTGAAGCGGTGCAGATGAATCGGGAGTTGAACGCCCAAGCATTTACTCAGGGTAACCATATTTACTTTGGGGAAGGAAAGTCTCCTGCTAAAGATCAGTTGACAGCTCACGAGATGACTCATGTAGTACAGCAATCTCCTGAAATATCACTAGCACCCATTCAAAAGAAGTTAGCTCCTAGTGAGTTGGGAAACAAGTATAAACTCGAAGTTGACCGGATAGGGCATCAGCCATTGGCGCATCAATTAACTCATGTGGTGCAGCAGGGAGAGACTATTCAATGTTTCTCCCATGAATTAACTAACGCTGCAGTTCGTTTAGCAATTAAATATAACAAACAGCAGAACTATAAAACTTATACTATTGAACATATTCAGCAAATCGTTGGTGCTGATGATGATGGAATAATAGGCTCAGATACTGTTCGCTCAGTTGCAAAATGGCAGGCAGAGAAAGGACTTGAACCTGATGGTAAGATTGGTCCGGAGACTTTTGCTAGATTACATTATGAGTTTGCTACAGATTCTTATGGGAGCAAAGAAGAGGTAGAAGAGCTTTCTTTCTCCGAGGAAGAGAAACGCTGGATTCAGGAGGTCTTTAAACTGCCTGAATTTTCGTTATTATTTAGAACCTACACAAATCTTCCGCCTACGGTTCTTCACCGTGTAAAATCTCTTAACAATTCCAATTTCACTGAAGGAGGAACTAAGGGCAGCAAATTAGCAATTTATTCAAAAGCTTATACTGTAAAAGATAATTTTTTAAGTGGTTCAGGAAAAATTGTAGCAGCAACTAAAGAAGAAGAGTTCAAGTCTACTCTTATCCATGAGCTTTTGCATTTTTTAGAGAATAACACAATAGAGTCGAAAGACCACCCTGTAGTACCAGCAACACTTATAAAAGCTCTCATTTATCCTGAGTTAACTGATTTGAATTTACCTCCATACGCATTTGGATGGTTTGAACATCCCAAAACAAAATTAATCTACCATTTTGATTCACCAGGAGTTATTTCTCCACATCCAAATGTTCCACAATCAATTTTTGGAACGGCTCTTGAGAAGATCAAAAAAGAAGGTAAATACGAACACTCCCCAATGCCACAAAGTGGTAATGCTGTAAGCCCTGAAGAAGATCTTGCTGAAACTTTCAGTCTTTACTTAACAAGTACTAATAGCCGTCTTTTTCTAATGCATACATTTCCATGGCGATTTCATTTGATCGTATGGTACTTTAAATCTTATCTTGCTAGCGCAGCTTATTGATTCAGGGCAAATTTGGGTAGGGATGAGGAGCTTTTTATCCGTGCTTCATTCCCAAGAGCGTTAGTTACTTTGACAGCGATTATAGGCCCACATCATATCGCCTAAAGGAGGCACTAATGAGCTAGTTTCACTAGTGTATAAGCCTCCTTTCCTTTGATACGGCTTCTGCCACTGATATTGCTAGTATTAACATCCCAAGTGTAACGACAACTCTCTTCATGACTTTGTTTTCTAATGAGCTTACTCATGTTTCTATGTTGATTTTGAGCAGTCCACAAACCGCTCAACTATTTCCAGATTACGATTATGCAGGTATTGATGCTGAATAAAAAAAAATGAGCATCTTGCATAAAAGTGACAGAGAGGGGTGATAGGTATTATAGCTATGCAGCAAAAGCTCACGTTTATCAAAGGAGTTGAAAGATGTTTGGTCAATCTTCAATCAAGAAATTATCGCACCCTAGTCTGGATGTTCCACCCTTGCAAGAATTCGTTGTGGAGTTAGATGAACAAAACGAGGAATTATTGTCAGGTGGCAGCTCGGAAATTCTAGGAAAAATTCAACATCAGGTGTCGAAGGTAGACTCCAGATCACACGGGAGTTCTTACTTCGATTATGTAATTGGCGGTTTACAATAATCGTTACTCAAGTTATACGAAGAACCGACAAAGGTAAATAGAGTAGGCGGTTAGTTGTTAAACCCAAGTATGTTACGGATTCAGGAAATCCAAATGTTCTACCGGAAGTTAACTTAATTCTTCCGGGGTTCGGAGTTAATTTGAGTTCACTCCGAACCAACAACAACACAATCCAATCCATTTAAGTCAGAGATAAAACCCGTCAATTAATTGAAACCTGATGAAGGATTTAATGATGAAGAAAGAACTTTGGCTAGAGTTAAGTGAACGAGAAGCAGAATCCATTAAAGGTGGTACTATACATACCAGTGGGATACTCTATCCGGTGATAGTTAGGTTTACGTCCGACTTGCACAAGGTGAGTTTGCAAGGGGATGTTCAGGAATCAGGACAAGTGCCGATTTTTGGAGGTAGTACAGGAGGCTGATTAGATAAAATTCCTTCTGCTTAGTCCTCTTCTTCCCTATTCATGGATTTAAAAAATCCAAATGCTCCCCTGGAAGTTGGCTTAATTCTTCCGGGGTTCCTGTTAATTTGAGTTCTCCCCGATCTAACAGTACAATCCAATCAGCACGTTGAATGACTCTGGGACGATGACTGATGATAATTGTTGTTTTGCCCTGACGGTGAGCTAATAGTTTACTGAGGACTTCTGCCTCCGTCACTGGGTCGAGTGCGCCTGTGGATTCATCTAAAATTAGTACAGGTGGATCGGTGACAAGAGCACGAGCGATCGCTAATCGTTGCCGTTGTCCCCCAGAAAGATTCGCCCCAAACTCTCCCAGCACTGTCTGATACTTATCCGGCAATTCACTGATAAACTCATCAGCACTGGCAACCTGACAAGCATTAACCACCTGCTCCAAGGTGGCGTGGGGATAGCTGAAGCGGAAGTTCTCGATAATGGAACGGCTCCAAAAGTGGGCGTCTTGAGGCACAAGGACAACTTGCTGACGCAGGCATTCTAAAGACAAGTCAGATTGATTGTATTGCCCAAAGCGGATATTGCCAGATTGCAGCTCATACAAACCGGCGATGAGTTTTGCCAGCGTACTCTTGCCACAACCCGACTTACCAATTAGTGCTGTAACTTTGCCGCCAGGGATGGTAATGGAAAAGTCTTTTAACAAATCCACGCGACCGGCATGGTGGAAGTTGAGAGTCTTGCAAAGGATGTCAGCGTCAGCAGGAATGTCTACCCAATCGCGAGGAGCGTTAGCCGGAATCTCTGGTTTGGCGTCGATGATGTCGTTGAGGCGTTGCGTGGCAGTTTGGGCACGGGCGAATTCATCAACAAAGTTGATTACAGTACTAATCAGCGTTGTAAAATTGCGGTTCATGCCGTTGAATGCCAGCAATTGACCAATACTCAGTTCTTGGCGAATCACGAGAATACCGCCAAAACAAAGGATGGCGAGGGAACCTAGCCCGGAGACGAGGGTGGAGAACACGCCATTGACAATGCTAATCTGCAACAATCGAAAGGTGACATTGGCTAACCGACCAAAGCGACTTTGCAGTTCATCCCAGGCTTGGGGTGCGGCATTGGTGGTTTTTAGGGTTAAGGCTCCCTTGAATGTTTCCACCAAAAGTCCCTGGTTTTCTGTGTCAGTGACTAGAACATCGCGGGTTTTCTGTTGCAGGGTAGGCAAGAAAGCGATCGCAGACAAACTCATTAGGAACGCTACCCCCACAGCCGCAGCGGTGAGTTTCCAGCTATAAATCAGCATGAATCCCAAAGACACCACAGCAATGAAGAACTCACTGGGTAGCGTTGTCACCACTTGAGAAACCAGGAGATTAATTTCTCGAATGTCGCGCAGGCGGCTGACAATCTCGCCACTGCGATGAGCTTCGTAGTAGCTTAAGGGGAGTTGCAAAATTTGACGACCAAATTCTAGCGCTAGTCCTAGTTCTAGACGTTGAGCAAAATGAGCGACTAGATTGGCTTGAATCAGGCGCAGCAGGCTACTAAAAAAGATGGTAGCCGTGACGGCAATGGCTACTGTCACCAGCAGATTCATATCTCCCCGCACTAATACATCGTCGGTAAGTACCTGGAGCAACAGAGGAAATGCCAGAGATAGCAGTCCAATCACCAAATTCAATGGCAAAACTTCTGCAACCAGGGAGCGATAGTGCCAGACGCGACGGAAAAAGCGCCCAAATCCAGCAATTTGGTCATTCGGCTGCTCGTAGAAACGGTTTTCATCCGGTACCAACAGCAGCATTACCCCATTTCCCCAAGACTCTGTCAGTGCTTCGCGGGTGAGATAGCGAACTCCTACACCTGGATCAGCAACTATGTACTTTTTCCCCTTGCGCCCATACAACACCACCCAGTGATAGCCCTTCCAGTGGATGATGGCAGGAAGAGGGGCTTCATTGATGCGATCGATTAACTGTGGTGTGGCTTTGACGGAACGGGCATTAAATCCCAACACTTCTGCTCCTCGACGCAATCCCAGCAGCGTTGTCCCTAACTGCCCGGTACCAACCGCTTCACGAATGCGGGGGATGCCAAAGGTACGTCCGTAGGATTTGGCAACAGTGGCAAGACAAGCCGCACCACAATCTTCTTCACTATGTTGGAGAACGATGGAATATTTCATCAAAATTTGAGGAGCGATCGCACGTTGGCTAAATAAAAACTATCTATGCTCGATCTGCTAGACTATCAGGGTCGCACTTCAGGGATAGGTTTGTAGCCGAGGACAGCAAGCGATGTCAGAAGGGAACTCCCTTGTTGGTTATAAGACTAGCAATCTTGAAGGTTAAAGCAGTTTAAGAACTATCCAATTATTCTGCAACATGGTGAAGAAGACTGTGGCGCTGCGTGTCTTGCCACCATTGCCAGATTCTATGGACTATACAGGTGAACTCAAGCAAACGGGAACCCCGGAAGAGCTAAGCCAACTTCCGGGGGAACATCTGGACTTTCTGAATTGATGAATTTAGGAAGCAGACCTGAATTACCCAATCAGAATAAAAAGTAGGTCAGATGAGGAGCTGCGACTTAATTCAGCCTGAAATTCCTCTTGAAGTTTCTTCAGGGTTTCTAATCTTTCTCCACCCGATAGGCATTCTTCATCGGATTCACTCAAATCCATCAAAAGTTTTTGCAGCGGTACAGCATTCAGGCTTAGTTGTGATGGATGCTTGGCTAAGATTTGGTCAGACATCATTTTACTCCTTCAAAGGTGAGCACGATTTTTTAACAAACCATATTTCAGCTAGTCACAGGTGCCACCTCGACCTGGACCATCACAGGGAAATCGTTGTGACGGATATTTTATTTTAAAAATTAAATTTGGATCAGGTGTTATAGTGATTCCTCCGGATAGAGATTCCTGTCTATGCTCGTCCAGATTTATGACAAACCCCTGCCATAATTCAGTAGCGGCAGCAGATTTCGTTGTGTTACTGATTGGGGGCTTACGAAACATCGCTTTAACTCCTTTAAGCGTGTTGATAGAAGAAAACTTGGTAGATACATCGCGCTAAGCAGAGAAAGGATTGGCGAAGAGTAGCCCTAATACCATAACCAAGCCATCGTAAGGAGATGAATTGACATGAGGCTTACTTCTTATAAACTTTTCCTTGGCACCACCTGTGACTAATTCTTCATTGTGTTCATCTAGATTTACAACAAGTTCTTGTAATGAGTCAGCAATGGCAGTAGGCTTTGGAGTGTCATTGATTGAGGGTTTAGTAAACATTACTGTAACTCCTTTATGAGGTTTATGGAAGAGAAATTGGTAGATGTAATCACCCTAAAGAGAAGGATTCAAGATATTCCTTACATTCTTTTTTCATTTGAAAGTTTTCAGAACAAAAAGCCGTAAGCCCAGGCTCGATGATTTGTTTGAGAAATATCTAAATTTTTAGGGGATGTACCAATACCTCCACCTGCTATTTTCTCTTCTTGCTTTAGCTCTACTTCTTCAAACAGAGAATGCTCAAGCTTTGAGAAAGTGGCGTTGTTTTGTTTCGACACCGTTTTTCCTGAAGGATTTGATAACATCTTTGGTTTGGCTCCTTCTGTGTTTACACAAAGGTAAGATTTAGGCGAAGCTAAGTAATCTCCATTGACTGGAGTTGGACAGACCATCACTAAAAAATTATCAAACTTCGTTAAATCCAAATTACAATAATTTGACGTGATCCACCGCTACTAACAGGCTCAGGTTTTACAACGACTTTGGTAAAAGCATCAAGCGTCCCTCCTGATAGAGACTCCTCGTGCTGTTCATCGAGAGCCACAACAAGTTCTGCCTTAGACAAAGGTTTTACGCTAGATGGCAATGCCTGTTTATGAGGAGATTTGTTCAGCATAGGTTTTAAACTCCTTACTCATTCAGCCACAATGCACCATGCTTAATAGTAGTAGTGAATCCGCAAAGAATCTTGCACAGTTATGCTGGTTTTGCACATTCTTGCTATAAGTTAAGTAACGTTTTAGGCGTTACTCCAGTTAACCGTTTGAAATGACGGTTGAGATGGCTTTGATGAGTAAAGCCACAGGCGATCGCAACCTCCGAGATGCTCAACTTGCCCTGTAGCAACAATTGCTCTGCCCGTTCTACCCGCTGTTGGATCACATACTGGTAGGGACTGAGTCCTGTCGATTGCTTGAATAGGCGGCAGAAGTGATAGCGACTGATACCCAGATATTCAGCCAGCTCATTTAAGGATATTTCCTGGGCTAAATGCTCCTCAATATACTCAATTGCCTGTCTGAGCTTGTGTTGCGGCAAACCGCCTTCATACTCCTTTACAATGGACTTTCGAGTTGAATAGGTTTGCAGCAGATGAACAGCTAAAAACGTTGCAGCCGATTCAGCATAGAGACGACTATTAACACCATTTGTTTGAAGCTGTGCCTTCAATCCCAGTCCAATTTGATAAATGAGTGCATCTTGCGTGATGAGATGCGGTATCAGTTCAAAGCGTTCTGTATCAAGTACTTCCACAGCATGACGATTCAATAGTTCATGCTCTAAATTTAGGGAGAGAATGTGAGTATTTCGATCCCAACGAATGGCTTGGGGAGTATGCATCGGGCATAATGCCACAGCACCCGTAAACATGAAACCGATTTGCGACTTTTTACCCAGAATCCGTTCTACCTGAAAACCTTGACCTAGATTTATAGTGAGAACAAACTCTAACAGTGCATATTCGGGTGTTTCTCCTGGCGGTAGCAGAAGCTGATCGAGGCTGATCCCACTCCACAGTGTTTTTCCACTCGAAACCAATGGTTGTCGGAGTAAGAACTCTGGGTAGACATTTTTGCCGCTTGTGTCAATACCTGGCAGTGTTTCACCTGACATTGTCTACTTCGCAGATGGTTGAGGATACTCGTCATTTTAACCGGGTTGACCGAGATTCGAGTCGCTCACTATCCTCCTTACACCCTTATTTAATTCGCTTATGAGTCCTACGAAGTCGTCAAATGCTCTAAATTATTCTCCCCTCAATTCGGAGGGTTTGCGTCCCGTACAGCCGGATGAATTTTTGCCGCCTGTAGATCGTTGGGCAACCGTTGGTGGCATCGCGATGCTGGTCATTTTTAGTAGTGCTGTTGCTTTGGCAGCCGTATTAAAGTATCCGGCAACCGTTAAAGCTGCCGCAATTGTCCGCCCCACAGGAGAACTGCGAATTGTTCAAGCGGCAGCAACTGGGAAAGTGATTCGGATCGAGGCAAAGGCAAACCAAACCATGAAGCAGGGAGAAGCGATCGCATTTTTGGACGACTCTCAGCTTCAGACTCAAAAGCGCCAACTCCAGAGTAGTATCCAGCAAACCCAACGGCAATTGGAGCAAATCAATGCTCAAATTCAGGCTGTGCAGTCTCAAGCCGAAGCTGAGGAACAGGCAGTTGAACGAGCAATTGCGGCAGCGACAGGGGAGTTGCAACTGAACCAACGACAACATCAAGAGCGACTGGTGACAACGCAGGCAGAGGTGCGAGAAGCTCAAGCTGCCGCGAAGTTGGCACGGGAAGAGTTAGGCCGTTATCAAAAATTAGCGAATACGGGAGCTGTTGCTCAGTCGCAGATTAGTGAAAAAGCAGCGACATTGGAAGCCGCTCTTGCTCGCCTGCAACAGGCCCAAGCTGCACTCAATCCCAGTCCCGTTTCAATGAAAATTGCGGCTGAACGAGTAGCACAGGAACGGGCAAAAGGGGCATCAACGCTGGCGACTCTAAACCGGGAACGGGAAGCGCTGATTCAACAAACATCGAGGCTTCAGAACGAGCTAACGCGCGATCGCCAAGACTTGCAGCAATTGGAAACCGAGCTGGCTAATACTGTGATTCGGGCACCTGTAACCGGTACCATTCAACAACTGAACCTCCGTAATATAGAGCAACTCGTTCGTCCTGGGGATGCGATCGCACAAATTGCCCCCAGTAATGTTCCTTTGGTTGTGAAAGCCTTTGTTACCCCTCAAGATATTGGTCAAGTTGAGGTTGGACAAACCGTGAAGATGAAAGTGTCAGGTTGTCCCTATCCCGACTACGGTACTCTCGCAGGCACACTCACTGCTATTTCTCCGGATGCGACAGAGCAACAGTCTCAAACAATTACCTCCTCATCTCAAGATCTGCCACGTCCTACGCTGGATAACCGCTATGAAGTGACAATTCAACCTCAAACTTTTTTCCTGGGAGCGAGTAGTCATCCGTGCTATCTACAAGCTGGGATGAATGGTAATGCAGATATCATCACCCGCCAGGAAACTGTGTTAACTTTCTTTTTGAGAAAGGCAAGGTTACAAATGAGAGTCTAAATCCGACAACCTGTAGGTGTTTTTTTGAGCTGGGGAAATTTTGGGGCTGTATCCTTTACTGCACAAGGTTTTGAACTCCTTTCCCTCAAAGTGAGGGTGTCGGATTTGCTGTAAAGCTTGCTAGTTAAGGGTTTTAGCGTTTTTTTTAGGAGGGGGCTTGCTACACCTAAGGGCTGAAATGATATATTTAGGGGAGACTGTCAGATTTGAACCTCGAAAACTAAATACAGTACGCTCTCTGGATGCCTGCGGTTTAAATTCCACTTAATCCCTATCAGGGATTGAAACGTCTACACCGGCCAATCTTGCAGCACCTCGAATACTAGTTTAAATTCCACTTAATCCCTATCAGGGATTGAAACCCAAATAACGGTTGAAGGCTTGATTTTCTGGCTCTAGTTTAAATTCCACTTAATCCCTATCAGGGATTGAAACTTAAGGTTCTCGCTCCAGCGTTGGGCTGATGCGTTTAAATTCCACTTAATCCCTATCAGGGATTGAAACAAACATCTAATTTTATGTCACAAGGTCAATCGAATCAAAAGTTTAAATTCCACTTAATCCCTATCAGGGATTGAAACTATGACATTAAAGCCGCACCAATCGAAAAACTTAAGTTTAAATTCCACTTAATCCCTATCAGGGATTGAAACTGAGTACTGGCCCTAACTGTGCGACGCTTCCCCTCAAGTTTAAATTCCACTTAATCCCTATCAGGGATTGAAACCACCCAGAGGATGGGGCCGGAAAAAGTGCGATCGCGTTTAAATTCCACTTAATCCCTATCAGGGATTGAAACATCCAGGTCTTCTGCCATCGCTGCATTGATGGCGTTTAAATTCCACTTAATCCCTATCAGGGATTGAAACATCTTTTAGTTTCCGGACTTCATCAGGATTGATGCCGTTTAAATTCCACTTAATCCCTATCAGGGATTGAAACTGAGTAAACATCTGCAACCCAGTCCATTAAACTGGTTTAAATTCCACTTAATCCCTATCAGGGATTGAAACCTCAACCTATGTGAGCTCTAAAGGATGATTTTCTATCGTTTAAATTCCACTTAATCCCTATCAGGGATTGAAACAACCCAGAAAGCCTTGTCAGTGGGATGGGTAGGCGTTTAAATTCCACTTAATCCCTATCAGGGATTGAAACGTCTCTACACTCCATCAGGCAGTGCAATCAGGGGAGCTGATGTTTAAATTCCACTTAATCCCTATCAGGGATTGAAACGCTTTTTTTAGGCGAGTAAATGCTCCCCCGTTAGTTTAAATTCCACTTAATCCCTATCAGGGATTGAAACCGCGCACCGGGGCGGGTGAATGCCAATTTACTGTAGCTGTGGTTTAAATTCCACTTAATCCCTATCAGGGATTGAAACGAGGGTCAATGTTGAACTTGCTTCAGGGAGTGCTTGAGTTTAAATTCCACTTAATCCCTATCAGGGATTGAAACCCAGCTCTTTTAAGCATTCGTCGGATTTCACTGAAGTTTAAATTCCACTTAATCCCTATCAGGGATTGAAACCGCATGACTCCGAGCGATTGGGAGAAACTAAAGGGTTTAAATTCCACTTAATCCCTATCAGGGATTGAAACTGGCATCCTGAAGTGGGAAGCGATGCACCACCGAAGTTTAAATTCCACTTAATCCCTATCAGGGATTGAAACCCCTTTCTTAAAAGAGTAAGGAATGTTAGAAGAGGGTTTAAATTCCACTTAATCCCGATCAGGGATTGAAACGTAATAAGTAGAGGTGCTAATGGCTATTCCGATCAGTTTAAATTCCACTTAATCCCTATCAGGGATTGAAACCAGAATCTTGGTAACTAAATAGTTTGTTTCCTTTCTTGT